>JAQCNK010000039.1 GCA_028275075.1 Haloarcula sp.
GAGAGGGCGAGGGCTCCTTCGAAAGCTCTCAGAGGTGACTTCCAGTGAGTCAACAACAGCGTCCTGACAACGTCTCGATCGACGAGATCCCGGTCGATATCGACAACACGCAATCAGCGGAGGTCGATTCCGCCGACGTCCCCGACGAAATCGAATCTATCACCCGTGCGCTCGGCGGTGAGCAGCCGCCGACGAATCCCATAGTGGTTCTCCAGGCGGCCCGGTGGTGGTACATTCACGGCAAGGGCGGCACAGATCCCGCCTTCCAGTGGGCCATCGAGTGGGTGCGTCACCTTGCGACCGACACGCCCAGCGACGTTGAGCGGTTCGACGAGTTCCTCGAGTACCTCGTTACGGTCGGCTTTGCGGACGAACGTCACGAGCTCCGTTAACCGCCAGAGCAGTTTTTTGAACGCCCCTGATGGGTGCAGCGCGGTCTGAACTGATGCAGCCGCCGTAAACTCGATTCCGTGCACACAATGGCTACGACCAGTGACTCGTCGGTCTCCTTCAACCAGACCGACACACGATCCGACGAGATGAACAGCACTATCGAACAGTGGATCGACGAGCTCGTCGCCGGCGTCGACGATGCGCAGGCCAGCTCAGAGTTCCAGGAGTGGCTTGATGTCCAGAGTCGGTTCCACGACTACTCCTACCGGAACACGCTCCTCATCAAGCGGCAGTGTCCCGAAGCAACCCGCGTGGCTGGCTACCGGACGTGGCAGGAGGAGTTCGATCGGCACGTCCAGGAGGGCGAGTCGGCGATCTGGATCTGGGCACCGATCATCACCACGCAGTGCCCGGAGTGCGAGAACTCCCCGAGCTACCACGAGGACAGCGATTGTGACTACGACGAGACGCCGCCCGAGGAGTGGTCAGAAGGCCTCGTCGGATTCAAGCCCGCGCCGGTGTTCGACGTCTCCCAGACCGAAGGTGAGCCGCTTCCCGACCTGAACACGGAAACGACCGGGGACGCCGGCGACCTCGTTGAACAGTTGACTGCCGCTGCTGACGAGCTCGGTGTGACGGTTCGGATCGTACCAGAAGCAGAGTGGACGCACGGTGAAGCGAAGGGTATCTGTGAGCAGTTGAGTCTCCACGATATGCAGCCACGGGTCGAAGTTCGTGACCGGGAGAACGACGCTGATATCGCCCGGACGCTGGTTCACGAGTACGCCCACGCACTCCTTCACTTCGACGTCGACGACGATACCGAGCGGTCGAAACGCGAAGTCGAGGCCGAAGCCGTCGCGTACGTCGTCGGCCGGTACTGTGGGCTGGACACCAGTGGGTCAGCGTTCTATCTTGCCACGTGGCAGGACGACGATGCGGAGAGCATTCAGGAGCGTCTCGGCCGGATCAGTTCGACCGCTCAGGAGATCATCGACACTGTTGTAGAGGGCTGAACATCCCCTCCCCGGCTGTTAACCAACGGCTTAGGGTATTAACCCCACTCTGTTGGTTAATTCGTTCGGCGTCCGACTCTGCGTGTTTCGACCGGTCCCAAGACATACCCACCGGCAGTCGATGTTATCGTTCAGAATCGATTCGGCGCTGCTGGTCACGAAGGAACTTGACGACGGCATCGATATCCTGGTTGGGAACCGTTTGCTGTTCGAAGACCCCTTTGAACGCGTTCGCAAAATCCTCCGACGTGAGTCGGTCGAGAACAGTCTCGATGCGACCAGCGAGTTTTTCGAGGTCCCCGCGATGCAGATGGGTCGCGATCCGGTCAAAATCCGCGCCAGCAGCCAGCACCACCAGATCCCGGGAGTCTGCCTTGCGTCCACTGTGAAGTTTCACCGCGAACAGCAACTCCTGTTCCGGAATCCTGGCTGTTACCGGGCGCCCAGTTCGCAGTTCCTCCGTGACGGAGTGTTGTGCCAGATAACGATACGACCACTCGGCCTCCGTCTGGCGACAGCCCAGCGCGTCGACCATCGCGTCGAACCGAACTGGATCCCCGATGTCCTTCTCAAACCGGATTGTACGGCCCTCATAGAGGTCGTTTCGCTCGACATCGGCCGTTTTCTCATAGCTGCGGTCGGTGAGAAGGTCGGTGTAGTCGTCGACCGCTTGTGCCGGAATAACGACGTCGACGTCCGTGGTGAAGCGTTGATTGAACGCCGCGATCGCCCACCCACCGACGAGCACGTACGGCAGGTCAGCGTTAATGACGGCCTCCAGAGTGTCCAGCAATTCGTCTTCGCGTTCACCGAGGCTCATACATTGAGACGCGGATCCTCGTGGGACGCGTCGATATCGCGGTCGTACTCGTCGGCGATCATCTCCAACGCCGGTTCGTAGTTCACCCGGTACTCCAACATGTGCTCTATTGCCTCGTCCAACGGAATGACCGGATTGCCGTCGACCCACTCGCGAGTGATCTCCCCACTCGTCGGGAACAACACGTACGAGACGGGCGCGTCGTAGTCGGTCGCGTCCGGCCGCTCTTCGATCCGGCTCGGAGTCCCGAATTCATCAAAGAACGCCGTCCACCGTTCGACATCCTGGTCGGCGACCTGGATGAAGATCGGATAGTCGTCGTGGCCGCGGGCGATCTGATAGCCGCCGTGGGTCCAGACGTAGACGCCGTCGATTTTCGTGTACGCAAAGGGCATCCCGGCGAAGTGCGGAATGACGTAGCCGTCGTCGATCGAAGGGGGAACAGCGCGAGAAATGGCCGAGACGAGATCGTAGTAGCGATCCCTGACAGCGTAATTCTCGATGTAGACGCCGTCATCACGCCGGATGAAGCCTGCATCCTCCAACCGCTCGATCCAGTCATAGACCCACGAGTAGGAGCCGTCGATCTTCTGGGCGATGCGACGGATCGAGTCGCCCGGCCGGGCCGCGACCATGATCTTCGCCGCGGTCTCGTCAACGTACTCCATCATCGCTAGTTATCGGTATCGCATTTAACGGTATTAGTCTTGTCCTCCGTATTCCATATAGAGTTATCTCTATACAGATATACAATTCTTGGCTCCGGTAATCCGATCCGGCTCAGCATTCGAGCAGAGATGAATTAACCAACAGAGGACACGACTGATCGCTATTCGTTGGTTAAGTCTATCAGCGCCCGCCGAGGGGCAGAGGCGCAGTCCGTCTCCACGAACCATGACCGACCGATATCTAACGACCGTCCTCGACGAGGCAGAGCGAGTCGCAGAACACCACGAGCAGGTCGCCCAATCATCAGACAATCCGAATCACGAGTATCTTCGGTACGCCGTCCTTCGACTGCTCGAAGACGAGGCTGACGAAACATCGGTAGAGATACCGCAGATTGACGGCGTGACCGTCGGCTACGGGGAGGACAAGGCGATGTACGAGAGCTGGGACGACGATGTCGAGTGGTGGGAGACTGTTCCGCCGCAGGCGGAGTGTACTCGGTTCCGGATGTTCTACCCCGACGAGTACGAGGCAGTTCCGCGAGTCATCCTCGACGTGATGGCAGCACTCGGGGCGTGGCGTGTCAGGACTGGGAGCGCTGCCGCCTGTGGCTCCTACGATCATCGCGAGCGTCGGGAAGTCCACTATCTGTGGCCGGAGGGTCATCCGATTGAATACCTGCTGCAGGATCAGCTCCAGACTCCTCCCGGCGCCGTGGCGTCGGACGGTGGACGAACTGGCGATGTTCGCGACCGGATGGTCGTCACGAAGTACTCGAACCAGTGTGCAGACCTCGAACCGCGAACTCGACGGGCCGTCGACGAAACAATGGCAGTCTCGCTGCTCAAAAAGGGTGGCCGGTACGAGGTGCAGTCAGCCTCGGGTAGGTGGTACGAGGTCGACGTAATTAGCGAATCCTGCACCTGTCCGGACTGGCAGCAACGAGAGCCCGAGGGCGGCTGCAAACACATCCGCCGGGTAGACCACGAAATCAAGCAAAGACGGGTTCCTCGCCCGGACGGTCGACTCCCGACTGAATCGAACCAGGCGTAATTAACCAACAGAGCTATGAATTGATGGCTTCTGTTGGTTAACGCGAGGTGACAGCCAATGCCCTACGAGCCACCGACTCCACCGGCAGAACTCCCGACAGACATCGTCAATTCCCTCAACGGGTACGCTCCAGATCAGCTCCAGCAGGTCGCACGCTACGCCGAGGAGCTAGCAGAGCACAAAGCTCGCGAGGCCCGCCTCGAGGAGCAATCAGATGACGACGAAGTCGAGGAT
>JAQCNK010000052.1 GCA_028275075.1 Haloarcula sp.
ACAGCATACCGGTGACGTACCCACCCTCATCAAACAGTTTTCGCCGATAGTTCTTTAGGAATAGCTGCTAAATAATCGAACGATGTCGAAGAAACTACTCCTCCTGATCGCGGTCGTTGCTACCGTCGCCGCGGCTTACGTCGTCAAGAAATAACCGGCACCGTGTCGTATCGCTCCCGACCACCCTTTTCAGAACGCTTACCCGACCTACCGACCTAGTCGTGGGTATGTATGGCGTCGTCACACGAAATGAGGAAGAGACTGAGTGGTCCGAGTTCGACCGGGCGTTCTACGAGGTCAAGGATGTCACAGGCCGGGCGACCGAGCCTGTCGAGAACGCAGTGAATATGATCTCGTGTTTCGGGGACAACGCCGTCGAGGGCGAGGAGGAACTTCTCGCGTTCAGCGCTGATGGCGTTCCGGCGACCCGAAACGAACCCTATTTCGACTGGACGTACGTCTGTCCGACTCATGACCGCTATCGAGAAGGGCTGCTCGATATCATCGAGGAGGCCGCTGCGGTGAACGAGGACGTGCGCCTCGACGACGTGGGATTTCCCCGTGAGGAGTACTGCCACTGTGACCGCTGCGAGCGCCGCTTCGCCGACAGCGAGTTCGGCGACCGACAGGCTTGGCGTGCCAGCGTCATCACCGACTTTGTCGCGGCGGCCCGTGAGCGAGTCCCCGGAGAGCTCTATCTGACGCTTTACCCAGACCCATACCCAGGCCACCTCGAATCCCGAACCGGCATCGCTATCGACGACGTTGAGTCCTCTGTCGACGAGTTTGTCGTCCCGATCTACGATATGGCGTACTCAACGACCTACTGGCTTGAGCTACTCGCCAAGGGCTTTACCGACCGATTGTCGACCCGTTTCTCTATTGAACTCTACGCCGTCGACGTGGATATCGACAGCCTCGCGAAAGCGACCGAAGTGGCTGCCGAGTACGGCCACTCGGTACTCTTTGGCTACGATGCTAGCAACGCCCGGGCGACGGTCCGTCGCCTCGGTGCGGACGCACGCGAGGGACAGTCGTTCGGGCCAAAGTAGACGGGCTCGGCAGTATCAGTCACTGTCGAATCGGCGCTCGCGCCAACGCAGTATCTCCTCGCGGTCCCGCGTGTCCGACGGAAGTTCGTCGAACCAGCGGGCCTCGTTGATCTCCCCGTCCGGGTCCTGCACGTCGATATCGGTGGTCTCGGCGCGCGCTTCGAAGACAGGGAGAACGCCCCAGGTGTTGTTGTTCTCGCAGTAGAACTCGACCCGACCCAGCATCCCCAATCCCTCGATGCTGGCCTCGATACCGCTCTCCTCGCGCAGTTCTCGGAGCGCAGCCTCTCGCAGTGACTCCCCCGGGTTCAGTTCCCCGCCGGGCAACACCCACCGGCCGACGCCTTCGTGGCGCACCAACAGGAGTTCGCCAGTCGGCCGGTAGGCCAGTGAGTGGGAGCCAAACGGGGCGCCATGGGTCCGAGCGTCCTCCGCGACGGTGCGAAAGCGAGAGCGGTTGACCCGCCGGTGGCGCGTAAACTCCACGAACTCTCCGTACTGCTCGGATAACTCGTGGTAGGTCTGCTCTGCCTGCTGGCTGGCTACGTCGGCAAGATACCACAGGTCGTCAACGGTCGTCATCTGTCTCCGTGACCTGTGACATAGCTGTCGCACGCGAGCAAGAAGAGGTGAGACGGACCAATCATACAGATCAATACACGAGAGAATTACTATAACCCTTCGACACACTGTCCCAGCGAACCGCTCGGGGTGCTGCTGGACTGTACGAGCGCGTTGCTATCGTGAACGCTGTCGTGCGGTCGGGTGGGCATTGCATTTCAATGGCTACAGCCACCAGTATTACGTGCAGGCGAGTCCTGCTTGGGACGCGTTCACCCCGCTTGCTGTGAATCAGTCCCTTTTTGACCAGCCATCGAGTAGCGACGCGTATGGCATTCGAAGAAGACGACGAGGTCATTCTCCACGACGAGCACAGCGACTACGACGGCGAGACCGGCACCATCACGCAGGTTGTCGACACGATGTTCGGCGACGCAAACTACACGGTCTCCTTCGACGACGGCCAAGAGCAGGGCGTCCCCGAAGATAACCTCGAAGTTAGCGAGTAGTACGGTGCCGTCGGTTCCGTTCCACTACGTCGATCTCCGGGTATTCTGTTACGCCACCGAGGAAGAGAAGCGCGTCGAGTCGGCACTTCGGACGTATCTCCCCGAAGAGTACCCCATCGAGCGGGCCGAAAGCGAGGGCCACTACGGCGACCGGATCGTCGTTCTCTCCGCACGCGTCGAGAACGCCGACGAGATTCGACACGTCCTCTCACAGGTGGCGACGCTCGACGATATCGACGCCGTGCGGGCGGAACTTGACGACCGCGTCGACGACAACTGCTCGTTTTACCTCACACTCGATAAGCAGACCGCCTTCGGCGGCGAAGTCCGCCGGGGCGACGGCATCACGCTCCGTGCGAAGGTGGAGGCCTACCCCGCCAAACGCGAGAACGCCGTCGAAAATGCCCGGGACCTGCTGGCAGAACTGTGAGCTACGAAGCCGTCCACGCCCGGCCGGACGGGCCAACCACGCTCGCTCGCCAGGCCCGAACCGCCGCCGAATACGGGTTCGAGGGGATCGTCGTCCGGAGCCACGGTGACGTGGGGGTCCCGGACGATATCGCGGCCGTTCGAGAGCGTGTCGATGTCGACGTGGTCGACGGTATCGAGGTCCGAGCGGACGATCCCGCACAGGCCAGCGGCCTCGTGGGTAACTACCGCTCGGAGCGGACCGTTATCGTCGTCCACGGGGGGGACCGCGCGCTCAACCGTTTTGCCGTCGAAAACCCGGCTGTCGATGTCCTCGCCCACCCCATGGCGGGCGACGGCGATTTCAACCACGTGCTGGCGAAGGCGGCTGCCGACAACGGTGTCCGGGTCGAGTTCAACTTCCGTCCAGTCATCCATGACAGCGGCGGCAGTCGGGTACGCCGGCTGGGCAGGCTCCGGAAGCTCCGGGAACTCGTCGCCGATGCTGACGCGCCCTTCGTCGTGAGCAGCGACCCACGGAGCCACCTCGATTTGCGGTCGCCCCGAGCGCTCGCGGCGCTTGGCAAGGCAATTGGATTCGACGCCGACACTGTCCGGGACGGACTCGACGAGTGGGGCCATCTGGCCGCCCGGAACCGTGACCGGCTCTCAGACTCATACGTCGAACCCGGCGTGCAACTCGATGACCGGTAATACTGCCGGCTCTACGTTCGGATAGCTAGTCGCCACCCATGGCTGGCGATTGCCTTCAGTTTGTCATCGCCGGCAGTATATACGGGCC
>JAQCNK010000057.1 GCA_028275075.1 Haloarcula sp.
CCCTCGGGATCGTAGCGGTCTGGGTCGTACACTCGCTTGACCTCGCCGTCGGCTATAACGAAGGTGTATCTATCAACGCGGCCGCTGCTGGTGTCGATACCGAAGGCATCGCCGATCTCCCCGTCGGGGTCGGCCAGCAGATCGTACACCACCCCCATCTCCTCGGCGAACTCGTCGTGGCTCTCGACAGAGTCCATCGAGACACCGTACACCGCGATACCACCTTCGCGGAACTTCGGCATCGTCTGTTGAAAATCACGGGCTTCGATGGTACACCCCTCGGTGAAATCTTCGGGGTAAAAGTAGACCACTGTCGGCCCATCGAAATCGGGGGCCACCGTCTCGCCGTACTGGTTCTGGGCGCTGATCTCAGGGACCGGATCGCCGGGTTCGAGCATAGCGATAGCAGGGCTGGCTCGGGTTTACAAATTTGGGAGGGGATGGGACTGTCCCTGCTTATACGGTTGGCTGTACGTACGTGGAGATGATCGCCCACCCCGGCTGGGCGATTTCTGCCGTGATGGTACAGCCGACAGTCGCCACTCGTGGGGGACAAACGTACAGTCAGCCGTGTGAGAGCTATCCACGCATCCGGCGGCGTTTGGACAACCATTTAATACCGCCGCCGGAATTTCTGGGTATGCCGAACTCACGACTCCTGATTCTGGGCCCGCCGGGAGCAGGCAAGGGAACCCAGAGCGCGAACATCGCCGATGAGTACGACGTGGCACACATCACAACCGGCGATGCGTTGCGGGCAAACAAGGACATGGATATCTCCGACATGGATACGGAGTACGACACCCCGCGTGAGTATATGGAAGCGGGTGACCTCGTCCCCGATGCCGTCGTCAACGCCATTGTCGATGAAGCGCTCAACTCGGCTGACGGCTTCGTACTGGACGGCTACCCCCGAAATCTGGAGCAGGCGGCGGAACTCGAAGAGATGACTGACCTCGACGTTATCCTCTCGCTTGATGTCTCCCGTGATGAACTCGTCGACCGGCTCACCGGCCGCCGGGTCTGTGACGAGTGTAGCACGAACTATCACGTGGAGTTCAACCCGGCGACGGAGCCAGGTGTCTGTGACGAGTGTGGTGGCGACCTCATCCAGCGCGAGGACGACAACGAGGAGTCGGTGCGCAACCGACTCGATGTGTTCGATGAGAACACCGACCCCGTCATCGATCACTACGAGGACCACGATGGCTTCGTCGCCATCGACGGCGAACAGACGCCCGACGAGGTCTGGAGCGATATCGACGAGGCACTCGCTTCGCACGCAGAATAAACGTTGATAAGTCGTCGCTGCGTTCCACACTACAATGGCACGAACAGCGCCGAAAGTAGAGCGCCTCGCCGACGACGGTGAAGCAATGACTGACGCGCTCGGTGAGGTACTGACCGTCGCCGAGGAACAGGGAACCGTCACCTGGGGCGATGTCAGCGAGGATATCACGAGCGGCGAGTGGGGCCGACTCATCGAGTCCGGCCTCCTCGTTGACGCCGACGGCGAGGGGTTCGTCGTCGATGACCCAGACGGTGTCCGAGAGGCATTAGAAGAGACCGATGCGGCGCCCGACGGGGACGAAGACGACGGGGGGTGGAGCCAGTGGGACAAGCTGGCAGCCCTCGGTACCGTCGGCCTCTTTGCCGGCTACTCCATCAACTCCGTCCGAGACGCCATCGGCGGCACTCTCGACATCGCGCTGGGTCCGCTGGCCGACGTACTCCCCTTCTACGTCCTGATCCTCGTCCTCGCGGTCTTCACTGGGGCGACTTCCTCCATCCTGCAGGACAACATGATGGACATGTCCGGGATGGGCGACCATCAGGAAAAGATGGAGAAAATCAAAGAGCGCCGCAAGGAGGCGAAAGAGCGCGGCGACGACGAGGCTCTGGACCGCATCGAAGAGGAGCAGATGGAGCTGATGAGTGACCAGATGGGAATGTTCAAAAAGCAGTTCCGTCCGATGGTCTGGATTATGCTCATCAACATCCCCGTCTTCCTCTGGATCTACTGGATGGTCTTTGGGCCCGGACTGGCCACCTCGTCGCCGGTTATGACCCTGCCGATCATCGGCGAAGTCGAAACTTGGCGAGAGGGTCTCGTCGGCCCGATGCAGGCTTGGATCGTCTGGTATTTCCTGTGCTCGCTCTCGTTTACACAGGTTATCAGGAAGGCCCTCAACGTCCAAACGTCGCCAACTGCTGGGTGAGCCGGATGCTGCCCTGTCTTCCCGGGCGAGCGATTGACTGAACGGTAATGCACACCCGACTGCACGACAACACGGCGGTCGGTGTGTACATAGTTTCCTGCTGTAGCAGCGATTCCGACGACAGTAAGACACAACTCATTTTATTGGTACCCTCGGAGAGTTACCATGTTGATTACCGTCTCTGGCCCCGCGGGCAGCGGGAAGAGCACGCTCGCTGTGAATCTGGCGGACGCGCTAGACTATACGCACGTCTCCGGTGGTGATATATTCCGCTCGCTGGCGGAGGAGCGTGGTATGACGCCGCTGGAACTGAACAGGGCAGCCGAAGAAGACGATCAGATCGATAGAGACCTCGACCGACGGCTGCGCGATATCGCGGCCGAGCGCGACGATATCGTTCTGGAGTCCCGGCTTGCGGGCTGGATGGCCGGTGAGTACGCCGACCTCAAGTTCTGGCTCACTGCGCCACTCGACGCGCGCGCCAACCGTATCGCCGAGCGCGAGGGAAAACCCTTCGAGCAGGCCCGTGCCGAAACCGAGGAACGGAGCGAGAGCGAGGCCCAGCGCTACGCCGACTACTACGATATTGACTTTTCGGATCTTTCTATCTACGATCTCGTGATCAACACCGCCCGCTGGGACCCTGATGGGACCCTGCGAATCGCACGCACCGCCGTCGACGCCTACGACGCGGCCGACGACGAGGGCAAGACGCCGGTCGAGGGCATCCGCTACGAGTTCTGATGGTTCGGCCCCCGCCAGCGGAGCGCGACGTTGACACCCTGCTCGAATTCGGCGTCGTTAACCTCGATAAACCGCCGGGGCCGTCGGCCCATCAGGTCGCCGCGTGGGTCCGCGATGCCACCGGTCAGTCCCGGGTCGCACACGGTGGGACCTTGGACCCGAAGGTCACGGGCTGTCTCCCTATACTGCTGGGAGACGCCGCCCGCGCTGCCCGCATCTTCGACGACGCGGTCAAGGAGTACGTCGCTGTCTTGGAACTTCACGACAGCGCGCCGCCCGACTTCGACCGCGTTATCGATACGTTCGAGGGCGACATCTACCAGAAGCCACCCCGCAAGAGCGCCGTCAGGCGTCAGCTCCGGACCCGCCGGATCCACACACTCGACGTGCTGGAACAGGGCGACCGACGGGCCCTGCTCCGGGTCCGCTGTGCCTCGGGGACGTACATCCGAAAGCTGTGTCACGACATCGGGCTTGCGCTCGGCACCGGCGCTCATATGGGCGATCTCCGACGGGTCGCGACAGGCCAGTTTGACGACCGTGCGCTCGTGTCGATGCACGATCTCGTCGACGCACTTGCGTTCGCGGCGGACGGCGACGAGGCCCCCCTCCGGGCGGCCGTTCAACCGGCCGAGCGCGCACTGGACCACCTGCCCACCCTCATCGTCGCCCCGAGTGCAGCCACAGCCATCGCCGACGGCGCGCCGGTGTACGCCCCGGGCGTTATCGAGGCTCACGCAGCCGAGATAGGCGATGCGACGCCGACTGTTGACGAACTGGTGGCCGTCTTCACCCCTGACGGATCGGCTGTTGCCCTGGGGACGTTGGTCGGTGACACCGACGCCGAGTCGGGGACGGTTGCCGAACTGGAACGCGTGCTGGTG
>JAQCNK010000068.1 GCA_028275075.1 Haloarcula sp.
CTTTTAGGCGCTACGACGGGAATCTATGGACAACGAACCATGGAAATCGACATTATCGAGGAAGACAAAAATCCCATGTTGCACCGAACGGATGTCCGTTTCGAGGTCGTCCACGACGAGGCCACGCCATCCCGCCTCTCCGTGCGTGACTCGCTGGCCGCGACGCTGAACAAGGACGCCGAAGAGGTCGTCATCCACAAGCTCGACACGAAGTTCGGGATGCGAAAGACAGTCGGCTACGCGAAGGTCTACGAGAGTCCGGAGTACGCTCGTGACGTCGAGCAAGACCATATGCTCGAGCGCAACAAGATCGTCGCCGATGGCGAAGAGGAGGCGGAGGAAGCGTAAATGCCCCGCTCTGACTACTACAACGACGACGGCGAGCTGACGAAGGATATGTGCCCGAGCTGTGGGGACACAGTGCTGGCTGACCACGACGACCGCCAGCACTGCGGGAAGTGCGATTACACCGAGTGGACGTAAGGCGCGATGCGGGTTCTCGGTATCGAGGGAACTGCGTGGGCAGCTAGCGCTGCGGTCTTCGAGACGGATACGCTGGGCACCGCCAGCGACGACCATGTTTTCATTGAGACCGACGCCTACCAGCCAGCGAGCGGCGGCATCCACCCGCGCGAAGCCGCCGAACACATGGGCGAGAAGATACCCCAGGTGGTCGAGACGGCTATCGAACACGCACGAGCGCGAGCAGCGACGGACGGGGAGCCCCCGATTGACGCGGTCGCCTTCTCCCGGGGCCCTGGTCTGGGACCCTGTCTTCGCATCGTCGCTACGGCCGCCAGAGCGGTCGCCCAGCGCTTCGAGGTCCCCCTCGCGGGCGTCAACCACATGGTCGCCCACCTCGAGGTTGGCCGCCACCGCTCGGGCTTTGCCTCGCCGGTCTGCCTGAACGCCTCGGGCGCGAACGCCCACGTCTTGGGGTATCGCAACGGTCGCTATCGGGTGCTGGGCGAGACGATGGACACCGGCGCGGGCAACGCCATCGACAAGTTCACCCGCCACATCGGCTGGCAACACCCCGGTGGGCCGAAAGTCGAACAGCACGCCATGTCGGGCGAGTACCACCCGCTGCCCTACGTCGTCAAGGGGATGGACTTCTCGTTTTCCGGAATCATGAGCGCCGCGAAACAGGCCGTCGACGAGGGCGGCTCCGCGAGCGACGCGAGCGGAGGCCAATCAGACGAGTACGGCGAGTCCGACGGTGTCTCGGTCGACGATGTCTGCCGCGGCCTCGAAGAGACCATCTTCGGGATGCTGACGGAGGTCTCGGAGCGAGCGCTGTCGCTCACCGGTGCCGACGAACTGGTGCTGGGGGGTGGGGTCGGTCAGAACCAGCGCCTCCAGAGAATGCTCGAAGCGATGTGCGAGCAACGCGGCGCGCAGTTCTACGTGCCCGAAAACCGGTTTTTGCGGGACAACGCCGGGATGATAGCGATGTTGGGCGCGAAGATGTACGCTGCCGGCGACACGCTCGCTATCGAGGAGTCGGCTATCGACTCGAACTTCCGGCCGGATCAGGTCGACGTTACCTGGCGCGGGGACGACGAGCGCGTCGACCGACGGGCCCGAAACGAGAGCGAAGTCCAAGGCGCGGAAGCGACGGTCACCATCGAGGCTGACCGCGTGGTCAAGAAACGCAATCCACGGAGCTACCGCCACCCGAAACTGGACGAGCGCCTGCGAACCGAACGCACCCGGAGCGAGGTCCGACTGACCAGTGAGGCCCGCCGTCACGGCGTCCCGACACCGCTCGTGCTGGATGTCGACCCCAGCGAGGCCCGTATCGTCTTCCAGCGAGTCGGTGAAACCGACCTCCGGGAGTCGCTACGCGTCGAGACCGTGGCGGCCGTCGGCGACCACCTCGCTCGCATCCACGACGCGGGCTTCGTGCATGGCGACCCGACGACGAGGAACGTACGCGTCGCGCCGGGCGGCACGACGCGGAACGAACGAGACGGGCGTACGTGGTCCGGCGGAGCCCGAACCGAAGCGGGGAGCGAAGCCACCCGCGAGCAGCGTGTCTTCCTCATCGACTTCGGGCTGGGGTACTACACCGTCGAGCCTGAAGACCACGCGATGGACCTCCACGTGCTGGCCCAGTCACTCGCCGGCACCGCCGACGACCCCGGGAAGCTGTTCGAGACGGCCTGTGAGAGCTACCGAGCCCAGAGCGACCACGCGGACGCCGTCTTCGGCAGCCTCGCCGACATCGAAGTCCGCGGTCGCTACCAGTAGCTGTCCGGAAATCCGAACGCACACCTTTGGTGGGACCCTCTACCCGACAATGCGCTATCTCGTCTGGGCGCTTATCGCGCTGCTTGGCTACACGGCGGTCCCGCCGCTGGTGAAACTCGCGACTGCGGACATCCCCAGCGACGTGGTACTGCTCATCTCCAACGGGATGTTGGTGGTCGCCGCCATCGGCATCATCGTCACCTCCGACGTGGCAGTGGCGCCGTATCTCACCCACGAGCGGTCGCTGTACGCCTACGGTGCCGGTATCGCTCTCACCGTCGGTATCATCTCGTACTACCGGGCGCTGGCCGCTGGCCCGGTCAGCGTCGTCGTTCCGGTCTTCGGGATGTTCATCGCCACCAGTTCCATCCTCGGTATCGCCTTCCTCGACGAGCCCCTGACCGGCCGGAAAGTGGCCGGTATCGGGCTGGCCGTCGCCGCCATCTACCTGACCTCAGTTGAGTGATACTGGTGGCTGTAACAAACTGAAGTAATTCGCCATCCCGGGGTGGCGAATATCTTTACGAACTTACAGCCACCAGTATGAACAGCGTCGCTGGAGAAGGGGCCGTCGCGGTGGCCGTGGCAGCGCTCCGTCGCTGCCACCGGGGCAGGGCTTCTGTCGACCCGTATACGACCGCAACAGCAGATACGGAAGAGCATCCGGCGAGCAGTGTGCGGTCGCTTGCGAGCGCGAGGCCCCGGGAGAAAAAAGGTCGGGGAAAAGGGATTTACTTTAGCCGCGAGTAGAACTCGATATGGTAGACAAACCCCAGTCAGGGGAACTGTTCGGCGTCCCGTACAACTTCGAGCGGCCCAGTCTGAAGCGGCTCGTCTCCTCGTACTGGCAGCCAGGCGATGGGCTGTTGGTCGAGAAGCCGTTCGGGATCGGCTACACGCTGAACCTCGCGAACTGGCGCGCGTGGGTGGTGCTGGCGGTCGCCGGCGCACTGCTGTATCAGGAGCGACGTGGAGAGACCGACGAGTTCGAGGACGAGAGCGAGGATGAGCCGGTCGAAGTCGTCGTCGACTGATACGGTCCGGAGTCGTTTTCGACGCCTCTTTTGGGGCCGCCCGCTCGTGTAGCGGTATGCTCAATTTCGTGACGACCAACCCCGGGAAGGTCCGAGAGGCGACGGCGTATCTAGATGACGAGGTGGTCCAGTTCGACTTCGACTACCCCGAGGTGCAGGCCGACACGCTCGGCGCGGTGGCGGCCCACGGCGCCCGCGAGGCGTACCGGGCAGCCGACGGGCCGGTTATCGTCGACGACGCCGGCCTCTT
>JAQCNK010000075.1 GCA_028275075.1 Haloarcula sp.
AACGTCGGCCTTCCAAACAGGTATATGCACACGCCAGTGGAGGTCATCGACGAGGGCGATCTGGACGCCATGGCCGACCTGCTCGCGGGCTTTGCCGCACGTGCTGTGGAACACGCTCCGTTCTCGGTCGACGTGTGAACTGCCTCGGCGTGATGCTTGTCGCCTCGGCCCGTCCCAGTTAGGGGGGCCGAGGCAATCGGCACAGACTCAGTCTGATCGAGCATGTCCGTCGTCTGACTGGTCTCGGCCGCCAAGCGGTACGTTTAAGCGCCAGTCACGACCCCAACCCAACATGAGTGGACGACCGCTGGACGTGCTCGAAGCGTCGCTCGGTGACGCCGTCACCGTACAGCTGAAAGGCGGCGAGACGTTCCAGGGCACGCTGACCGGCTACGATCAGCACATGAATCTCGTGATCGAAGACGAAGACACAACGATTATACGCGGCGACAACGTTCTGTCTATCAACCCATGACTGGTGCAGGAACCCCAAGCCAGGGCAAAAAGAACACCACGACACACACGAAATGTCGACGGTGTGGGAACAAATCGTATCATACGAAAAAGAAGGTCTGTTCGTCGTGTGGTTTCGGCACATCGGCGAAACGACGTGACTACGAGTGGCAGTCGAAAGCTGGCGAGTAACTCATCACCATGCACGAGAAGTGCGGCGTTGTTGGCATCGCTCTTGCAGACCGAGACGCCGCCCGGCCGCTCTACTACTCTCTTTACGCTCTTCAGCACCGCGGCCAGGAGTCTGCCGGCATCGTCACCCACGACGGCTTCCAGCAGCACAGCCACGTGGAGATGGGGCTCGTCGGTGACGCGTTCGACCCCGGCGACCTCGAATCACTGAACGGCTCGAACGGTATCGGACACGTACGTTATCCGACCGCAGGCAGCGTCAACGCCTGTTGTGCCCAACCCTTCTCGGTCTCGTTCAAATCTGGCTCGCTTGGTCTCTCACACAACGGGAACCTCGTCAACGCCGACGAGATAGCAGACGAGCTTGCAGATCTCGGCCACGCGTTCACCTCTGACGGTGACACCGAGGTCATCGCACACGACCTCGCTCGCAACCTACTGGAAGGAGATCTCGTCCGAGCGGTCAAGCGGACCATGGAGCGAATCCATGGCTCGTACTCGCTGACTATCATGCACGACGAGACCGTGCTCGGCGTCCGGGACCCGCAAGGCAATCGCCCGCTGGTCATCGGCGAGTTGGAGGATGGCTACGTCCTCACTTCCGAGTCCGCGGCTATCGACACACTGGACGGGGAACTCATCCGCGACGTGCGACCCGGTGAACTGGTCGTCCTCCACGACGACGGCAGTGGCTACGACACCTATCAGCTCATCGAGCAGGAGAACACGGCTCACTGCTTTTTCGAACACGTCTACTTCGCCCGACCAGACTCCACTATCGATGAGAGCCTCGTCTACGAGGTGCGCCGCGAACTGGGCCGCAAGCTCTGGGAAGAATCGGGCGTCGAGTCCGATGTTGTTCTCCCGGTGCCAGACTCTGGCCGCGCGTTCGCCTCTGGATACGCCGAGGCTGCTCAAGACGACGGTTCGGACATCGAGTTCGCTGAGGGGCTGATGAAGAACCGCTATGTCGGCCGCACGTTCATCATGCCGACACAGGACGAACGCGAACGCGCCGTCCGGCTAAAGCTCAACCCGATCAAATCGACCATAGAGGGGAAAAGCGTCACTATCATCGACGATTCGATTGTTCGGGGGACCACCTCGAGCCAGCTCGTCCAGTTGCTGAACGACGCCGGTGCCGAGGAAGTCAACGTCCGCATCGGCGCGCCGCCGATCATTGCACCCTGTTACATGGGTATCGACATGGCCTCTCGCGAGGAACTCATTGCGGGTGACCAGTCCGTCGAAGAGATCCGCGACGAGATAGCGGCCGACACACTCTCCTATCTCTCCATCGATGCTATCGCGGAGACCCTAGAGACGAGCAAGGCAGACCTCTGTCTGGGTTGTGTCACCGGGGAGTACCCCTACGACATTGAGGGTGAGGAGACCGACCGAGAAGTCACCCGGCCCCAGGTCGGTGGGCAACCGAAGCCCGCCGACGACTAGACGGCGCCGAACGGCCGGATGCCCGCTACCAGGGGTTTTCTGACGCTTTTGAATACAGGACGGATACGGTCTCGCGACCCCCTCCGTCATCGGGTCGCATATACGGGTCGACAGAACGATTGATAGAATTCGCCTCCGCCGACCCCGGCGAATATCTATCAGGGCTTCTGTCGACCCGTATAGTTACCAGATCAGGTACAGCATCGCGTAGACGACGATGCCGAGCGAGAACGAGACCAGCCACAGCGTCGCAGCGATCTTTCCAGCTCGCGGGTGGTTCGTCTGTGCGAGTTCCGATATCGGGTAGCTCGCCGCCAGCAACAACGTGTAGTAAACCGCCGGAATGGCGATAATCGCGAGCAAAATGTGGATGGCCAGCAACGGGAGGTAGACGTACGTCTCGACGACGGCTGGCCCGGCGAACTCCGTCGGGCCAATCAGCGTCACACGATACAGATACAGGACCAAGAACGTCACAAACAGGCTGAACGTGGTGACCATCAGCGTTCGGTGACGCTTGATGTTCCCGCGCCGTATTGCACGGATCCCGGTGAGGATACTCACGATAGCGGCGGCGCTTATCAGGGCGTTGATCGTTGGGATGGCTTCGAGAACCGACGCTGGCGCTCGGGGCAACAACGCGCTTGGAATTGCGCCACCGACCGCGCCGAACACCAGCGCCAGCGAGACAATCGTCAACGCGCCGGTGAGGACGGGGACCTGCTTGCGAACGTCAACCATACAAATCAGTTGGCGGAGGCGGCTAAAATCGGTTGTGAACCTCGCCTACCAGAGGACGTGTCGCATCACATAGATGACGAGCCCGGAGGCAAAGGTGAGTAGCCAGAGCGCCGCCGCCACACGGCCGGCCCGGGCGTGCCGCGTCGCCGGCAGCACCCCGGGTGGATTCGTCATCCCGACGAGCAGCGCGTAGTACACCGCCGGGAACGTCAAGAGCGCTACCACGGCATGGCCGGCTACGAGTGGAACTTGAACATTTCATTCCCCTGGGTAAAACCAATTGTGTGAGGTAACTCCCCACACTGCTGCGGCTACCGCTCTCAGGCGGGCTGTGCGAGAGACGCCCTGGTGGCGTTCGCTCCGTCGGGCGTGGTGGTATTGCGACTCAGCCCATCAGCCCAAGCGTCGTACTCCGACTGGTTCAGCACGACCACATCGGCCTGCATCCGGGCGTGGCCCGAGCCACAGAGCTCGGCACAGTAGAGCCGGTAGGTGCCGGTTTCAGTCAGTTGGGTCCGAGCGGTCGTCTCCTGTCCCGGGAAGATATCCTGTTTGATGCCGAAATCCGGTATGTAGAACGAATGTATCACATCGCTGGACCGCAAGGTGAATCTGATGTCGGTATTGTTCGGGAGATAGAGCGTTTCGCTCGTCGTCACGTTCGAGTCGGGATAGCTGAACTCATAGCCCCACTGGTACGTGAGGACCTCGACTTCCATATCGTCGCTCATGCCGCCATCTTCGGTGACACCGGCTGCGGCGGGAGAGATGTACGGGTTCGCCAGCACGAAAAAGCCAGACACGCCGACGAACACCAGGATGGCCCCTGTCGCAGCGGTCCAGGTAACCTCCAGGGCCGGGTCGTCGATGGTCGGACGGGGGTCGTCGTTGTTGTGGAACCGGTAGATGGCGTAGACGAGCATCAGCTCGACAAACAGCGTCAGCGGGAGTGCCACGTACAACAGCTGTTCGTTCAGCTCGTCGATGGCCGCCCGGTTGACAGACTGGGCTGCCGCCGGCGTGCTGAACACCACCGCACCGAGGGCGAGAACGCAGAGCCAGGACAGGGCACGAGTGAGACGCATTATGCGCTACTTACGGCGGGTGTGTGATATAGCTTGGCCAGTCTACCGGGGGTGTCACCCCGACACAGACAGTGCCGTCGTCGCGTAGTTTTATATCCATGGCTCTATCAGAATCGAGTAATGCATTCCGTGACCGAAACGGCGACTACTGCGGCTCTCACGACGGCTCACAGACGATGAACCGAGCCGTTATCGAGGGGTCCGCCCTGGCCGTCCTCGCGCTGGGTATCCTCACCCTCTGGTTCCGTGCCCGGTATAAGGCCCGGCCGACCAGCGACGGCGGCTATCTCACCCGAGAGGAACTCCAGTTCGAACTCGGTCGCCTCCAAGAAGAGGTGTTGCGCTGGCTGACAACGACGAACCACCGCGAGATCGGGATCCTCTACATCGCCTTCGGTACCGTCGCGGCCCTCTGGGGCGGGATGGACGGGATGATGCTCCGGACGGAGTTGTTGACACCGCCGGCAGATATCTGGACCCCTGAGACGTACAACGCCCTGTTTACTACGCACGGGTTGACGATGTTGATCTTCTTTGTCCTGCCCGTCTTCTTCGGCATCGGGAACTACTTCCTCCCGTTGCTCATCGGGGCCGACGACATGGCGTTCCCCAGAGTCAACGCCATCGGGTTCTGGCTGCTTCCCCCCGCCTTGCTGATGGCCCGGTTCGGGCTCATCGCTCAAATCGGTGGCCAGGTCCTCAGCATCTTCCTGCCCGAGGACTCGATAACGTTTTTCTTATCGCTGCGGGAGGTCAGCATCGGATGGACGCTGTATGCGCCCCTCTCCGTGGTCCAGCCTAACCCACAGATCGACCTCCTCTTGCTCGGTCTTCACCTAAGCGGTATCGCGACGACGGTCGGTGCAATTAACTTCATCGTGACTGTCATCTACGAGCGTGCCGAGGATGTGACGTGGGGCAACCTCGACATCTTCTCCTGGAACATGCTAGTCACCAGTTCCATCGCCCTGTTCGCGTTCCCGCTGCTGGGGAGCGCCCTCGTGATGTTGCTGCTGGATCGAAACCTCGCCACGACGTTTTTCGCGACGGAGGGCGGCGGCCCGGTGCTCTGGCAACACCTGTTCTGGTTCTGGGGCCACCCCGAGGTGTACATCCTGTTCTTACCTGCGACGGGGCTGATGAGTCTCATCCTTCCGAAGTTCGTTGGGCGGAAACTCTTCGGCTACCAGTTCATCGTCTATTCGACGCTCGGGCTGGCCGTGATGTCGTTCGGTGTCTGGGCCCACCACATGTTCACGTCGGGCGTTGATCCGCGGCTCAAGGCGTCGTTCATGGCTATTTCTATCGCTATCGCCGTCCCGAGCGCTATCAAGGTCTTCAACTGGCTCACGACGATGTGGGACGGCAATATCCGCCTGTCGGCGCCCTTTATCCTCTGTGCGGGCGGTATCGGGACGTTCATTATCGGCGGTGTCACCGGCGTCTTCCTGGCGGTGATCCCAATCGACATCCTCTATCACGGGACCTACTACGTAGTGGGTCACTTCCACCTCATCGTCGTCGGCATCATCCCCATGCTGATGATCGCCTCGTCGTACTACTGGTACCCGATCCTCACGGGTCGATGGTACGACAAGCGGCTGGCGAAGTTCCAGTCGGGGCTGCTCATCGTCGGGGCCTTCGTCACGTTCATGACCCTGTTGGTCATCGGTGGGCTGGGACTCCCGCGCCGGCAGGCGATCTACCCTGCGGAGTACCAGTTCGCACAACAGATAGCGACTGTCGGGGCCTACGTTATCGGTCTGAGCGCGCTGATGTGGCTCTACAACATGCTGGTGTCGTACTGGCGCGGCGACGTGGTCCAGTCGACCGACCCGTGGAATCTGAAGGCGACGAACCAGTTCACCCGCGAGTGGCAGTGGTTCGAGTCCCGGATGGTCGAGAAATACGATATGGAGCCAGCGCAGCCCGAGAGCACCCGCCGCTCGTACGCGCCCGAACTGGAGCCGATGGGACTGCTCGGCGGCGTCGGCAGCGTCGCCCAAAACGTCTACCGGAACGCCTCGATGGCGGCCATCGCTGGCTTCATCGGAACCTTCCTGATGACCGGCGGTATCGGGACCGCTATCGTCATTGGTGTGCTTGACCCCTCCTCCTTTGCCGAAATATCGGAGTTGGTCGGCCTGGGGACGAGTCAGCTCATCGGTGCCGCGTTGTTCCTCGCCGGCGGGACTATCATCTGGCCGCTGCTGTTCCTCTCCTTCCAGGAGTTCCTGCCCGGCCGGCGGATGTTCGAAACAGGGCTTGTGTTCGCGACGCTGGTAGCGACCGGTTTCTCGGTCGCGTTCTACACCGACCAACAGGGACTGGCCTTCATCGGCTACTTGACCTTCGTCTTCGTCGCCCACTGGGCGTATGGGCTCGGCCTGGCAGTGACCTTCCAGTTCCTGCGGTCCCGACGGACGGACGTGGAGGCCTGACATGGCTGACGAATCAATCCTCTTCACCTACGTCGCGCCGTTCGTTGGGGTTTTAGTGGTGGCCGTCGGCATCGGCGCAGCGGTCCCTGGTGGCTACGCCATCATTCAGGAAGATATTACTACCTGTGACGCGCCAACGATGGCAGTCGAAGGTCCCGAAGAGACCAGCGAGCGGTTCAGCGAGCAGGGGCCGAGCCTCACGACGCTCGACTACGAGGAGCTCTCGGACGCCGAACAGACGGCCTTCGACGACGCGCTGGCAGACCCTATCGGTGAGGCCCGCGTCGAGGGTGAGTTCCCCAACGGTGACACTATCCGGAACGGTACGATCATCGTCTACGAAGGTGAGAACCACTACACCACGGTCGTCGCAGAGAACCCCTGCTTTGTTGCGCCGCAACTGCAGTTCCCGCTGGGTGTGTTCGCCATCATCTTCGGTATCGTCGGTATTCTCAGCCCTCCCATCTACCGGAAGCTGGTAGATCTAGAAGAGCGAGCGAACGTAGAGGACCGCAGGTAGGCTATCCGGATACGCTCACACTGACGCGCCGACGTAGACAACGACGACGAGGAACACCCAGACGACATCGACGAAGTGCCAGTACAGCGAGGTCGTCTTGATCGCGGTGTCGTTATCCGGGCCGTACTCCCCGCGAAGCGAGCGACCGAACGCGATAGCGATGAGCAGAACGCCCAGCGCGACGTGGAGGCCGTGCAGGCCGGTCAGGCCGTAGAAGGCGCTCCCAAGGACCCCACTCGTGAGCGAGAAGCCATCGACGACGAGCAACTCGTAGTACTCGAACACCTGCCCCCCGAGGAAGACGATTCCGAGCAGGAG
>JAQCNK010000080.1 GCA_028275075.1 Haloarcula sp.
TGTCACGCTACTCCGGGTCCCGGCTGCTGTCATCGAGCCACGCCACTCGGTCCGGTCCGAGGAGGGCCAGTTGTCGACCGACCGGGAGCGCGATGTCGAACAGCAGTGTGCCACCCGCGAACAGGTCGAACCCGGCTACCGCCAAGAGACCCATCCCGACGCCGCCAGTCGCTGCAGTTGGCCGTCTCGCATGGCACTTGCCTCGGCTGTCAAGACGAGCTAATAAAAATGCTACCGAGGCTGACGGACCGTCGTCCGGACTCAGTCCGACGCTTCCGCCGCCGGAACTTCAGCTATCGCGATTTCCATCTCCACGCCTTCGACGTCCCAGGTCTTGCGGTGGCCGTCCTCGACGCCGTCGAGTTCGTCGGCACGGACTTCCTCTTTGATCAGTGGCTCGTGCTCCCGAACCAGCGAGTCCACGCGCTCGTCGTCGATTGCCAGATCCACCACGATACGGGCCTCGATATCGAGTTCCATATCTTTGCGCATCTCCTGAACCCGGCGGATGACCTCACGGGCGTAGCCCTCGCTCTCGATGTCCTCGGTCAGCGCGGTGTCGACGTAGACGGTGCCGCCGCCGTCGAGGGCAGTGAACTCGGTGCCGGTGACGCCGTCTGGCGTCTCGCGGCGGAACTCGACCATCTCGTCGGTCAGGTCGATCTCTTCGCCCAGCGTGTCGGTGACCGACGCCTGGAGTGTCTCCAGGGATGGCTCCTCGATGCTGGCCTCGTTCATCGCGCTCATAACGCGACCGGCATCGTCGCCAAAGGTGGGGCCGAGTTCGCTCATGTCGGCTTCGGCGGAGTAGTGGAGTTCGCCCCACTGCTCGTCGGCGCCGACGACTTCGACCTCGCGCGAGTTGAGCCGGTCGGCGACGATAGCCGACTGGGAGCGGACCGCGTCGGCCACGTCGTCGCTGTCGGTATCGACCACGACGCGCGTGACCGGCCAGCGAAGTTTGCGTTCGGCCTGCTGGCGGGCGTTCGAGCCAGCTTCCTCGACCTCGCGGACGACCTCGATCTCGTCTTCGAGTTCAGGGTCGTGCAGGTCGGCGTCCGGTTCGGGCCAGTCACACATGTGGACCGTCGGGTGGCCCGCGTCGCCGGTCAGGGAGCTATAGATTTCCTCGGCGATGAAGGGGGTGAAGGGTGCAAAGAGCGCGGCGACCGCTTCGAGCACCCGATACAGCGTCGCGTAGGCGGCCTGTTTGGAGTCGGAGTCTTCTTCCTCCCACATCCGCTCGCGGACGACCTGGATGTAGAAGCGGGAGACGTCCTCGACGACGAAATCGATCAGTTCGCCGGCGGCCTTGTCGTTCTCGTAGGCGTCCATCTGTTCGGTCATCGCCGTCTTCACGCTCTGCAGGCGCGAGAGGACCCACTCGTCGGCGAGTTCGAGTTCGTCCGCCATGGCTTCGACCGTCGTTTCCTCTGGCTCAAAGTCGTCAGCGCGCATATAGGGCAGCGGGAACCGGGCGACGTTCCAGAGGATGTTCAGGCGTCGTTGCATCTTGGCGGTCTCGTCCCACGAGAAGTTCATATCTTCTCCCTGTGCGGTCTGGGAAAGCAAGAACAGCCGCATCGGGTCCCGGCCGTACTCGTCGATGACCTCGTGGGGGTCCACGAGGATACCCTTGGACTTGGACATCCCGCGGCCGTCGGGCATGTTGGCATAGCCGTGCATCAGCACCTCCTTGTAGGGGATATCGCCGGTCGCGGCCGTACTCATTCCGAGTTGGGACCAGAACCAGCCCCGCGTCTGGTCGTGGGCCTCCATGATGAGATCTGCGGGCCACTGTTCATCGAAGGCGTCGGTCTCCGAGGGGTAGTCGACGGTCCCCCACGTCGCCACGGAGGAGTCGAGCCAGACGTCGAAGACATCACCGACGCGGCTGTAGGTCGTGCCGTCCTCGGTGATGGTCAGTTCGTCGACGGTGCCCTTGTGGAGGTCCACGTCCTCGGGGGTGATATCCTGGTCGACGCGCTCGGCCAGTTCCTCGCGGTCGCCGAGGACAATCGCGTCGTCCATCTCACCGCTCCAGTCGTCCGGGAGCCAGATGGGGATCGGAATCCCCCAGTAACGCTGCCGGGAGACGTTCCAGTCGGGGGCGTCCGCAACGAAGTCCCGGAAGCGGTTGTCCCGGGCCCACTGTGGATGCCACTCACTGTCCTCGATGTTTTCCAGCAGTTCGTCTTTGATGTCGGTGACCGTGATGAACCACTGGTCTGTGACGATACGGACGATGTCGGTGTCACAGCGCCAGCACTGCCCCTCGCGGACCGAATGGCCCTGTTCGCTGGAGAGGAGGTGTCCGTTCGCGTCGAGATCCGTGATAACTTCATCGTTGGCCTCACGGACGAAGGTGCCGGCGTATTTCCCGGCGGCGTCGTTGTATGTCCCGTCGCTGTCGACCGGACAGAAGATTTCCAGCCCCAGTTCCTGACCGCGGGCGAAGTCCTCTTCACCGTGGCCCGGCGCGGAGTGGACGAGGCCTGTCCGGTCAGATTCGACGTACTCCGCCGTATAGACCTGTCCGGACCCCTCGGCCTGTGCGTGGTCGGGGACTTCCTCGGCCAGCGGGTGGTCGTACGCCCAGCCGACAAGCTCATCGCCGGTCAGTTCTTCGACGACCTCGTAGTCGTCGTAGCGGCCGGCCGTTAGCACGTCCTCGACGCAGGGCTCGGCGATGTAGAGCCGCTCAGTCTCGCCGTCTTGCTCGGCGTCGACGCCGACGTAGTCGAGGTCGCCGTCGGCCGCGACGAACGTGTTGGCAACGATCGTCCACGGGGTCGTTGTCCAGATAACCAGCGAGCCCTCACGCTCGCGCAACGGGAACTTGACGTAGATAGATGGTTTGCCGACATCGTGGTATTCGACCTCGTTGTTGGCGATAGCGGTCTCACAGCGTGGACACTGATTGATCGAGCGTTTGCCCTGCTCGACGAGCCCGCGCTCGTGGGCCTGCTGGAACCCCCACCAGGCGGCCTCCATATACTCCGGCGAGAGCGTTTTGTAGGGGTTGTCCCAGTCCATCCAGACGCCGAAGTCCTGGAAGTCGCTCTGGAGCCCGTCGAGTTGCTCGTTTGCGAAGGCCTTGCACTCCTCGATGAAGTTCTCCTCGCCGAAGCGCTCGATATCTTTCTTGTTCTCGAAGTCCAGTCGCTCTTCGACCTTGGTCTCGATGGGCAGGCCGTGCATATCGTAACCCGGCCGGTCGGTCACGTTGTACCCCTGCATCCGGAGATACCGGATGTAGCAGTCTTTCAGCGTCTTGTTCCAGGTCGTTCCCATGTGGGCGGCCCCGGAGGTGTAGGGTGGTCCGTCGACGAAGAAAAAGTCCTCCCCGTCGGCCCGGTGCTGCTTTGTCTGTTCGTAGGCGTCGACGGCCTCCCAGAAATCGAAGACCCCCGACTCGACCGACTCGGGGTCGTACTGGTCGTCGACAGCGGCGAACCGTTCCATACCGGGCTTATTCGCCGCCGGCATTAAATGGGAATCGATTGGCTGGAACCGTCTCGGCGGCAGTCCCTCTGTGTCTGTGCACTCACTGTGATTCTCACCCAACTGCTGTGGCCAGCCCAGTGCGGTCAGTGGCCAACTTCATCGTGTTGTTGCGAGTTGGCACACTCGTCACTCATACTGCCGGCTGTACGTACGTGGAGATATTCGCCATCCCGGGGTGGCGAGTTCTTCCGTAATGTTACAGCCGGCAGTATCACCGACAGGCGGGAGCTTTCGCCCGCATTCTAAATCAATAATAATAACATTAATACTTGCATACAACTATAAGTGGATTATGGACGGTCAGTGGACTCCGTTTTTGATTCCACTGCTCGGCAGCTCTGTGATGTTGCTTGGTCTTGCTCTCTCGTCGTTCAAAAATAGTAGTTCGCGCGGTGCAACACCGCTTGGAGGGTACCTCCTTGTGTCGGGCCTGTTCAACGTTCTGTACGCCCTACAGCTTTGGATGACAGATGTTGACGATAGTTTCTTTCTGGAACGGTTACGGCTGCCGGTAGGGATGTGGGCCGCTGTGTTCGGCCTCCTTGTAGCATTCGAATACACGAACCGGGAACGCTGGCTCCGTCTACCCCGTGCTGGCATGCTCTTCGCGCCTCCAGCCATCGTAGCGTTCCTTGTTTTTGTTCAACCTGACCTGTTCTTTGTAAACACGCAAATGCGAGAGGAACT
>JAQCNK010000081.1 GCA_028275075.1 Haloarcula sp.
GGCGACGAGGTCGTCATCGGCGACCAGCGCGGGATAGTTCAGGAGGTTGATATGCTCGTCACTCGCGTCGAAAGCGACGGCCAGGAGTATATCATCCCGAACCAGCAGGTGATGCGAGACGGGATTGTCCGCGTTCGGGACTAGTTTACTGCTCGTCGTCATCCTCGTCACCGCTACTGAGCGGTTCGGCTGGCACCCCGGCCACTGTCTGCCCAGGCTCGACATCCGCAACTACAAGCGAGTTCGCCGCGACCTGGGCGTCAGCGCCGATCTCGACGCCCGGCAGAACGACAGCACCTGCGCCGACCATCGCCCGTTCGCCGACCACTACCTCGCCGGTCCGGAACTCCGCCTGCAGGAACTCGTGACAGAGCAACGTCGCGTCGTAGCCGACGATAGCATCGTCCTCGACGGTGATGAGTTCCGGGAAGAACACGTCCGGGGTCGATTCGAGCCCCCAAGCGACTCCCTGCCCCACTGTCACGCCAAGGCGACGCAAGAGCCAGTTCTTGAGCCTCAGACTCGGCGAGACGCGACAAAGTAGGATGACAACGTAGTTCACTACGACGCGCAGCCGTCCGCTCGCATCCGGCCACGGGAACAGCGAGTTACGCGGTCCCGGCGTCGCGACACGGTCCAATCGCTCGTGTCTCCGTTCGGTCTCTGGCTCTGTCGCGTCGCTCACACCCGGCCGTAGAACGGGCAGTGTCTTGAACGCCCCGTTACCTATACGGGTCGACACTGATAGATATTCGCCGGCTACTGCCATCGCCACCAGTGACGCGACTCTGGCGCTGACTTGCGGTACTGGAAGGAAAACGAACGAACCCTGTGACTAGTCTCGAATCGCTTCCATGTGGCCGATTCGCTGCTGGATAAGGTCGGATTTGCCGATATCGTGGCGGACACGGAGTCCCTCGGTGCCGGCCCGCTGGAGGACCCCCTCAACTATCTCTTCGGCCGCCGCAATCGAGTCACCGATGCCGACGACGGCGTACGAACGGGACGTAGTCGTGTAAATTCCGTCCTCGCGGTCGTCGACGGAGGCGTAGTAAAGGAGCGCATCGCTGGCGTTCGCACCCGACTGATCGGTGCGTGACTGTTTGGTGGTTAGCTCACCGACCGCAGTCGCGACTCCCTCTGAACTGATCGTCACCTCTGCGCCGGCCTCGGGGTCTGTCGGGTAGCCGTCCGGGACGGCGTACTTACAGACAGTCGCTTTGGGCTGGAAGGACAACTGTGGAAGCGAGCGATCCTCGCGGGCGGCGACGAGCACGTCGAGGAAATCAGTGTTCATCACGGGCAGGGTGTTCATCGCCTCGGGATCGCCAAAGCGGGCGTTGAACTCGACGACGCGTGGCCCGCTCTCGGTCAGCATGAACTGACCGTAGAGAACACCCTTGTAGTCATCGAGGGCGTTTACAACTGCCCCGAGCACGTTGACGGCGTCATCGTAGTCCTCCTTGGTCATGAACGGGAGCTCGAGTGCAGCGTCGGAGTAGCTGCCCATCCCGCCGGTATTGGGGCCTTCATCACCCTCGTACGCACGTTTGTGATCTTGAACGGCAGGTGACACGCGGAATTCACCGTTGGCGACGAACGCCTGCACAGTGAACTCCTCACCGTAGAGTCGCTCTTCGAGAACGACACCTTCGTAGTCCGAATCGCGGAGGTAGTCTTTGGCTTCGTCAGGTGTACACTGGTCGCCGATGACCCGAACTCCCTTGCCACCGGTGAGACCAACGGGCTTGACAGCGAGGTCACCGCCGTATCCGTCGATGTAGGCGCAGGCGGCTTCCATATTCTCGTACGTTTCGAACTCCGGACAGCCGGGGATGTTATGTTCCTCCATGAAACGGCGCTGGAAGGCTTTGTCCGTCTCGATTCGGGCCTCCGCTTGCTGCGGGCCGAAGGCGTAGATACCGGCCTCGTCAAGCGCGTCGGCAACGCCAGCGGCCAGTGGGGCCTCCGGGCCGATGACAGCAAGCGTGGCCGCCACCTCCTTGGCGTACTCGGTAACGGCCTGTGGATCGGTCGTCTCCAGCGTCTGGAACCCATCGGTGAGGGTGACGATGCCTGGATTTCGGTTGCCCGCACAGGCGTAAAGATCGGCGTCGGAGTCTGCCAACGCACGCGCAACGGCGTGTTCGCGGCCGCCGCCACCCACGAGCAGCACTGTCTCTGTCATATCTCCATTCCCAATCGGCTCCGACGTAAGTATTGTCTTTCATACGGTCGGTTGTAAGCCATTGCCGGGATTTGTCGGACCCGGC
>JAQCNK010000093.1 GCA_028275075.1 Haloarcula sp.
TGAATGAGGACTCGGCCAGTAAGACGGTTGCGAGTCGCAGTTACAGGGAGGTCGTATTCGCGGAGGTCGAGCAGTTCGGCTTTCCCGCCGGCCTCCCGGGCCGCTTCGAGCGCGCGCTCGACGGCAATGCGTGTGTAACTCGCGTCGCGAAGACTGCCGACGACACCGACCACGTGTGGTCGTGACATACGTTGATGCAGACAGTGGTGGGCCAAATGGGTAGCGGTCATGTCGCGTCCCTACGGCACGCTGAACAGCCTACGTCCGGCTGAGTGTCGCAACGGTCGTCTCCTCGCCGTCTGTGAGTGTGACGAGCCCGTCGGCTTCTAGATCTGAGAGCAGGCCCTGAAGCCACTCGCGACCGTGCTGACCGTCGGGTGCGTAATCAACCCGAACCCGCGGTCCGAGATCGTCCAGGGCTAGCTCGTCGTACTCGTTGAGGACGCTGATGACCCGCCCTCGCATCTGGCGGCGACTCCCCTCGAACTCCGGCTGTGTCGGCACGTCCGGCGCGGTGAAATCACCCGACTGATAGGCACAACACCACTCACGCCAGGGACACTGCGCGCCGTCGCAGTCGGGCGTCTTCTCGCAAGCGACCCCGCCTAGCTCCATGATTGCGTTGTTCCACACCTCGGAGTGACCCGCTGGCATGAGTTGTTGTGCTAGCTCCTCGAACGCGGCGTCGTCGTCGGGGACATCGAACGCCCGATACAGAACCCGCTTGACGTTCGTGTCGACCACCGCGTTCCCGTTGTTGAACGCGAACGAGGCGACCGCGTTGGCCGTGTATGGGCCGACACCCATCAGCTCCGACAGCCCATCGGGATCTCGTGGCCACTCGCCGCCACGTTCCTCGACTACCTGTCGGGCCGCCTCGTGGAGATATTTCGCACGGTTGTTATACCCCAGCGAGTGGTCGGTCCAGAATCCGACCACGTCGCCGCGGTCCGCGGCCGCCAGGTCTGCGACGGTGGGCCACCGCTCCACGAACTCTTCCCAGGCACTGACGACGCGGTCGAGTTGGGTCTGCTGGCTCATCACTTCCGAGACAAGAATCTCGTATGGGTCGTCGGTCCGACGCCACGGGTACTCGCGGTGGTCGGCCTCGTACCACTCGACGAGAGCCTCCTGAACCGCTGGTACGTCGTTCGGGAGGGGGTCGTCTCCCGCCTGCTCGCTCATTGGCGGCTCTTTGGCCGTCGGTGGTTTGTGTGTGGTGATTCGGTCGGTCGTAACTACGTCAGTTACAGTCGGCAGTGTCAGGAGTGCCCCTCAGTCTGGTGACGGAGTCGTCTCCTCGTCGTGGTGGTCCTCGCTCACGCTGTCTCTCTCCGGGTCGCCCACCTCGCCGCCGACCAGATTCGTCGGGTCGACACCGCTTGGCGGGTCCTCCCCGTGAACGATGACTGGCAGGACGTACCTCGCAAAGTGGGCGACCAGCACCAGTATCATCGGTGCGAGGAAGAGCCCATACCAGCCAAAGAGAAACGGGCCCAAGATGTACGCGAACATCAGCGTCCCTGTGTGGAGTCCAGGGTTCGAGTTCCTGTCTGGCGTCGGCTCATTGCCGCCGAAGAGTCCGAGCGAGAGCGACCCCCCACCCGAGACGTACGGTCTGACGACGAGATCGGGTATCGTGTCTACAATGACGAAGGCAACACCGACGAACAATGCGACGAACCACCACTCCCCGCCATTGAGGCCGATGTCGACAGCGAGGTACAGCGCCGTTGGTACGTAGACGATTTTCATCCCGATGATCGGGATCAGGCTCGCGGCACCCGCGAGCAGCCCTATCAAAGCGGGGTAGGGAACGCCGAGTCCGGCCGGTGCGACGAAATCGACGACGCTGAACGCGATAGCGCCGATGGCGCCCGTAACGATAGCGTTCAGGATATTGCCGTAGAACACCTTATGGAAGCTCCGGTCGACTTCATGAAAGTAGTGGTCGAGGACCCCGCGATGGTCGAGGAAGTCCTTGAGCCACTCGGCGAGCCGCGGGCCGTCACGGAGCAGGTAGAACGCGAGTGCAAACATCACGAACGCGTGGATGAGCCCTGTCCCGACGACACCAAGATACCCCACAAACTGGCCGAGCGTGTCGACGATAGCTTCCGGGCCGGCAGCATCGGAGAGTATTGTCTGTGGGCTCTGGACGACCCCCGAGGCGTTGATGTACGGTTCGACGGCGTCGGCGTACGGACCGACGTTCGTCGTCTGGGCGAATCGGCTAAATTCTTGGACGGCGATGGCAACGGTGTAGTAGAGCAGCGCGAGCACCGGCAGGGCGAGGAGGAACAACGAGAGGAACGCCGACACCGTCCGCTGGCGGACCCGCCGCTGGACCCGGCGGTACAGCGGCCGTGTCGCGTAATAGACGAAGATACCGAAGACGAACGTCCCGATAAACGAGTAGGTAACGAACAGTATAGCGGCAGCAAGCACCACGCCAAAACCGATCCAGAACGCACGTAGCCAGTTAATACCCACGTCGTATTCAGCCATGGGACGACATTGCAGTGGCGAAATGAAAAAAGCTCCCTCGTCGACCGGTCACCGCTATCGCGGCGTCCGGTCAGTGAGACGATTTGCCCGGTATCTTCTGCTGCCGACGATACGTTCGTAAAGATAGGCGCTATCTCAGGGTGGTGACTTCTCTCAGTTTGGTCCGAGCGTTAGAACTGATAGCGCCGGTCGTCGTTGTCCTGTGGCTGCGGGAACTGGTTGCCACCGGTCATCTCGTCGAACGTCATCCCCGAGAGATACTCGTCGTAAGTGCAGTCGTACCCCGAACGCAGATGGAAGTCCAAGGTCCCCCGCTCTACGGTCGACTGGAACAGCATATGGACGGCCCGACGGACGAGTTCGTCCGTGTCTTCCGGGTCTAGCGCCACCGTGAGCATCGCCAGTTCGTTCCGCGTCTCCCGGTCAAGTGACACAGGAAGTTCGGCGTCTAGCTCGGTGTACTGTTCCTGTACTTCCTCCTGTAGGTCCGCCAGTGTCATATCAATTCGGAAGGCAAGCCCGTAAAAACACCTTGCGCTCGG
>JAQCNK010000094.1 GCA_028275075.1 Haloarcula sp.
TGCTCGCGGATGTCGCCGAGGATCGGGAACTCGTCGTAGAGTTCCTCGGCGCGGGCGGCCGCCTGCTCGTCGTCCTCGAAGACGTAGCCGCCCATCAGCATGTTCTCGTGGACGCTCATCCCGGGGAAGACGCTGGCGTCCTGCAGGACGTAGCTCACCCCGTTGGCGAGGTTTTCCTGCGGTGACCGGCCGGTGATCTCCTTGTCGCGGAGCGTGATCGTGCCGGCCATCACGTCGGCGAAGCCGTAGATGCTCTTCATCAGCGTTGATTTCCCCGAGCCGTTGGGACCGATGAGACAGCCGATCTGGCCGTCCTCGATTTCGATACTGATGTCGTGAAGCACCGTCGTGTTGCCGTAGCCGGCGACGACGTTCTCCATCTCGATGATCGGTGCTGCCATGCTTATTCCCTCCCGAGGTAGGCGTTGATGACGCGTTCGTCGTTCTGTATCTCTTCAGGTGTCCCTTCGGCGATGCGCTCGCCGTGAGCCAGCACATAGATCCGGTCGGCGATCTCCATCACGAAATCCATGTTATGCTCGATGAGGAAGATCGTCGCCTCCTCCTCGTCGTTGGCCGTCCGGATGTAGTCGATGAGGTTCTCCAGCATGGCCGGATTGATGCCGCCAGCCGGTTCGTCCATCAACAGCAGGTCGGGCTCGGCCATCAGCTCCATGACGAACTCGATGAGCTTCTGCTGGCCGAAACTGAGTCGCCCGGCCCGCGTGTCTGCGAGCCCGCCGAGATCGACGTAGTCGAGGAGTTCGTTCGTCCGGCCCAGCAGCGAGTCGTCGGGCTGTCGAAGAAGGCCACCGATATCGGCACCGGCCTCCTGGGCGGCCAGCAGGAGGTTCTTCCGGACGCTCATCCCGCCGAAGATCCGGGTCTCCTGAAACATGCGACCGAGGCCGGAACGGGCGATCTTGTACTCCGGCCAGTCGGTGACATCCTGTCCCTGCAACGTCACCTGTCCCTCGTCGGCGGTGAGGGTACCGGTGATGCAGTTGAACAGCGTCGATTTCCCCGCGCCGTTGGGGCCGATGAGCCCCACGATCTCGCCCTCGTGGACCTCGACATCGACGCTATCGACGGCCGTGAGACCGCCGAACTGTTTCGTGATCCCCTCGGCCCGGAGGACGGTGTCGTCCGCGGTGGCTGTCACGCCCTGCTCGTTGCTGTCGATTGTGTTACTCATCGCTTGTCACCTCCGCGTTATCGCTGTCGGTCGCGGCCATGCCGCCGCGTTCGTAGTAGTCCATCTCGCTGGCGTACTCCCGGAGCGTGCCGACGACGCCTTTCGGAAAGCCGATGACGGTCACGATGACTGCGCCACCGAGGATGACGAGTTGCCAGCCGACAAAGGCGGTCTCGACGTACTCGATGAGCGTATGCAGGCCGAATGCGCCGATGACCGGGCCGGCGACGGTGCCGGTACCGCCCATCAGCGCCATGGCGATGAGTTCGACGTTCCACGCGCCGTTGTAGGCGGTTTGGGGATTGATGAACGTGTTGAACATCCCGTAGGCACCGCCGGCCAGGCCGGTGAACAGCGCGGCCAGCATCCAGGCGGCCGTCTTGTAGTAGGTCGTGTTGAACCCCATCGCGGTCGCCTTCCCCTCGTCGTCGCGGATCGCGTTGAGGATGAAGCCAAACCGTGTGTTCGAGAGGTAGTAGACGACGACTATCTCGGCGACGAGCACACCGAGGAAGAAGTAGTAGAAGACAATGCCCGGTGGGACATCGAAGAGTATCTTTCCGCTGGCACCGCCGGTAATCGTGAGGTTCCGCGAGATCTGCTGGGCCGCCAGCAGGACACCGAGTGTGGCGATGGCGAAGTAGTGCCCCCGCAGCCGCAACACGATGAGACCGATGAACGCCGCGAACACGGTCGCGACCACCGCTGCAGCGAGGATCGCCAGCGGGAACGAGACGGCGAAATTCTTCAGCAAAATCGCGCCGGTGTAGGCACCGATCCCGAAGAAGGCCATATTTCCGAAGCTCGGATAGCCGGTCTGGCCGCCGACGATATCCCACGACAGCGCGAGGATCGCAAACAGGAACATCTCCGAGATGACGGTCATCATGTATCCCTCGCGCAACCCGAACACCGGCGGCAACGCGCCGACGACCGCGCTGACGAGAATGAGTTTCCAGCTGTGTGCCCCACACAGATCGAACAGCCGGTCGACCTGTTCGGGCGATACGACCGACCGAAGCATTCCGTCGTCAGATTCGGTGCTCATTCCTGTGCCTCCGTGCCGAACAGACCCTGTGGTTTGACGACGAGCAGGACGATCAGCAGCGTAAAGCTCACCGCGAGCGTCCACTGTGAGGAAATCAACCCGGCCGTGAGCTCCTCAACGGTGCCGAGCAGCAGGCCACCGGCCAGCGCGCCCGGAATCGAGCCGACGCCGCCGAAGACGACGATAACGAAGCTCTTTAGCGTATATACGAGTCCCATCTGCGGCTGAATGTTGAGAATCGTTGCAATAAACGCGCCAGCCCCGCCAGCGATCGCCGAGGAGATACCGAACGTGACTGCGCGCGTATGTTCGACATCAATTCCGACGAGTTCGGCGGCCTCCGGATTCTGTGAAACTGCCCGGATCGCCCGCCCCGTCCGGGTTCGCTGCAGGAACAGGTAGAGGATCGCCGTCAGCACAATCGCCCCCACGAACGCGACGAGCTTCATCTTCGGAATCACGAGCCCGGCGACGGACAGCGACGGGTCGGCGAAAGCGACCTGTATCGACCGCGGGTTGGCCGTCCACGCCTGAATCGCCAGCTGCTGGATGGCGATGCTGATGCCGAAGGTGACCAGCAGCGTCAGGAAGATGTCGGTCCCGATGACACGCGAGACGAGTGTCCGCTGGAGGCCGTAGCCGACGACGAACAGGATGGCGATCACGACCGGAATCGTCGCCAGGAACAGCAACACCGAGCCCTCTGCGTTGCCCGTAGCGAGACTCAGCAGCCAGTACGCGGTGTAGCCGCCGAGCATCACCATCTCGCCGTGGGCGAGGTTGATGATGTCCACAACGCCCCAGATGAGCGCGAAGCCGACGGCAACGGCCGCAAACAACGCGCCGACGAGCAGACCGTTGACCACGAACTGCGCGACGGCCATCTGGGTTACCGCTCGCTCCAGTCTGGCATCGGGTAGATCGGATCCGACTGTGCGACCGAGGAGGGGTAGACAGTCTGGAGCCCCGGCTCGGGCTGCCACTGCCGGATGAGCATGTTCTTGTCGATGACGCCCTTCTCGCCGAAGCTGACCTGCCCGTAGACCGTCGAGAACGGATCGGCGTCACGGATCGCGTTACGCACCGCGGTCGGTCCGAGTTCGTCGACCGACTCGAAGGCGTTGACGAACGTGAGGATGACCGCCTCGCCGGCTGCGCTGTGATAGTCCGGTGTGTA
>JAQCNK010000113.1 GCA_028275075.1 Haloarcula sp.
CACTGCCTCGGCGTCGTAGTTGAGCGTCAGTTGGCGCGAGCGCCCGCGGCCCTCGACCTCGGTGTAGTCGGCGTCGATGATATCCAACTGGTCGAGCTTGTTGATTATCTCGGAGTAGCGGGTGTAGCCAAGCCCGCTCTCGTCGTTGAACACGTCGTAGATGTCGCCGGCCTGTTTCCCGTCGTGGTCGGCGATGACCTCCACCAGCGCGCGCTCGGACTCCGAGAGTTCCCGCAACCGGCGCGAGAGGTGGACGTACTTCGATTTGTCGTAGGCCGACTCGACATCTTCCAGTTCGACGTCCCGGGAGGCACGCATCTCCGCGTTCATCCCGGCCCGCCGCAGCAGATCGATACCCACCCGAAGGTCACCGCCCTGCTCGGCGGTGAGTTCGGCGACCCGATCCAGCACCTGCGAGCCGACGACGCCCTCGTTGAACCCGCGTTCGACGCGCTCATCGAGGATATCGACGATTTCGGCCTGCCCGTACTTGTTGAAGTAGACCTCTTCGGGCCGGAACACCGACTGGACGCGGGTGTCGAGTTCCTCGATCACATCGAGTTCGAGGTCAGAGGAGACACAGATAACGCCGACGCGAGCGCCCGAGTGGGCCTCGTGGGCCCTGAGAAGAGAGTACAACGTGTCGCTGGCTTCGGACTCGTAGAAGAGGTAGTTCACGTCGTCCAGCGCCACGACGAGGACCTCGTCTTCCTCAACCAGTTTATCGGTGATCTGGGAGAACAGCTTCTTGAAGGAGATGCCCGAGGAGGGAGGTTCGTAGTCGAAGATAGCGGCGAACAGGCGCGAGAAGACAGCATAGCGCGTCGAGTCAACCTGACAGTTGACCCGGACGGCCTGGACATCCGTCTGGGCGGTTAGCTCGTCGAACAGAACCTGTGTGGCAGTGGTTTTGCCGGTGCCGGGCGGGCCGCGGGCGATAACGTTCAGCGGGCGAGAGCCACGGACCGCGGGGCGGAGCGCGTACTTCAGCGTCTCCATCTGCGTCTCGCGGTGTTTGAACGTCTCCGGCAGCCAGTCGATCTCGAAAACGTGTTCCTCCCTGAAGACGGACTCGTCCCAGCCGAGCATGTCCTCCTCAGGATTGTCTCTCATCACTTTCACCGAGCTTCGCTGCCCACTTAACCATTTGCCACCCACACGTTTGGATTTGGCACACTCGACAGTATGAGATGGTTCGGTCCTTTGGGTGGCGATAGAGTCGGCTCGTCTACCGCCAATGGTCGTAGCGTGCAATCACCTGTGGCAGCTATCTGCTTGAGAGAAAAGTATAAACGAACTAGTATGCAATGATACTCTATTTCATGGGTACACAATGGCGGCCGTTGGGAGGCGGAACCGCCGTGGTGATCGCGCTGGTAGCGTTGGCGGGCTGTCTGACGACGCCAGCGACGGACCCCACGGAGACCGAGTCGCCGGAGAGAGGTGCCACCGAGACGACCAGCGAGGTTCCGGCGGCGCTCGACAGCCAACTGGCCGGGTTGGTAACGGCCGACAACCGGAGCGCCTACGCTGCAGCGACCGGGCTAGAGTACGAGCGCGGGACCGGGAGCGCTGGGACGGCAGCAACCGACAGCGCCGACGGGCGAGTACGGGTCGTGCTCGTCGAGGCCACGGTCCACGTCGGCGACCTGTACTCGCTTGCACGTGCGGGCGGCATCCGAGTAGTGCGGCCACCGCGGACGCCGGCCGCGGACGGCATCGGGGGGACGGGAGCGCCATGAGACGACGGCAGGTAACTGTCGTTGTCGCTGTGCTGGGGGTGATCCTGCTGGGGACGACGGCTGCGTTTGGAAGCACCACAACGGCGGCTGACAGCGCGCTGGCCGGGAGCGGTGCCGAGGTGGACGCCCGAACGACATCGGTCGCCGATATACGGGTCGACAGAAGCCCTGATAGATACTCGCCGGGGTCGGCGGAGGCGAATTCTATCAATCGTTCTGTCGACCCGTATACCACCGGTGAGCCGTCATCAGTGAACGAGACAGCGGCGTCGGACCGTCGGTCGAGACACCGGTCGCCAAACATCTCAAGTCGGCTTCACCAGCGAATCGAAGCGACCGACGGGAGCAGCGCTGTGCAGACCGACTCGGTAGACGACACGTTCACTGTCGTCGTCAAGGCCGAGTCGGGCGCGACCGACGCCGCCGCGAACCAGGTCAGCCGAGCCGGTGGGAGAGTCCGGGCCCGCAGTGGCAGGCTCGTCGAGGCAGAGTTGTCGGCCGCGGCTATCGAACAGGTGGGGGCCGCGCCGGGCGTCGAGTACATCCGGGAACCGATCCGTCCGTCAACGACGGCGATACAGAGTGAGGGTGTGGAACCGATCAACGCCACATGGGCCCACGAGCGCGGGTTCACCGGGGAGAACGTCACGGTCGCCGTCATCGACTCGAAGGGGTTCGACCTTACCAACTCCGAGATCAGCGACCAAGTGGGTGACTACCGCGACTTCACTGGCCAGGGAATCGGGAACGAGACCACGGGAGCCCACGGCACCAGAGTCACAGAGATCGTCGCCGACACCGCGCCAAACGCGACGCTGGTC
>JAQCNK010000106.1 GCA_028275075.1 Haloarcula sp.
GACGCGGCCTTCTATCTCGTTCACTCGATGGGGGCCGGTTCGGATTTCGAGGAGCGAGACCGCCGTGCCGCACGGAACTTCCGGGACGCCGTCGACGCCGCGGGTATCGAGCGTGTGTTCTACCTCGGTGGGCTGGGCAACGAGGAGCAGGGCCTCTCCGAACACCTCCAGTCCCGCCGGGAGGTCGAACGGCTCTTGGGGGAGGGCGAGGCCGATCTGACAGCGTTGCGGGCCGCGATCGTCATCGGCGAGGGGTCGGCGAGTTTCCAGATCATCCGCCAGCTCGCTGCCCGGCTGCCGGTGATGGTGGCGCCGTCGTGGGTCCGGACCGAGTGTCAGCCAATATACATTGACGACGTGGTGAAATATCTCACTGGCGTCCTCGAACAGCCCGAGACCGCCGGCGAGACATACGAAATCGGTGGTCCAGACGTACTGACCTACCAGGAGATACTGACGATGACCGCTCGGATTCTGGTCGGCCGCAGGCCACTCATCATCCCCGTTCCAATCCTCTCGCCGGGACTGTCGGCCCGCTGGCTCGGCCTGGTGACTGACGTGGACGTGAGCGTCGCTGTTCCGCTCGTCGATGGCCTCCGGAATCGGGTCGTCGCCACCGACCACAGCATCGACGACTACGTCCAGTCCGACCTGACCGGCTTCGAAAAGAGTGTGCGGCTGGCACTGGGTGAGGACGCGGTAGTCGAACCACAGACTGCCGAGATCTGATACGGTCGGTTGTAACGATTTATACTGCCGGCTGTAAGTACGTGGAGATATTCGCCACTCCGGGGTGGCGAATTCTTCTGTAATGTTACAGCCGGCAGTATTACCGGGTCGGATCTCTCACATCCCGGTACTGGCTTACAACTGACCGTATGAACTACTGGAACCTCCCGAGGCACTCTACGCATCCACACTGGCAAGCGTCGCGGCTTCACCGCCGCCGGAGAGCCAAACCCCTATGCCCGACAGTTCCCTACCGGCGGGTATGTTCACCGGTATCGTCGAGGCGACAGGCGAGGTGCTGGCAGTGACGGACGACGAAGGCGGCCGACGCATCCGTGTTGAGACGTCGTTTTCTGACCTCGCAAACGGCCAGTCGATCAGCGTCAGCGGCGCGTGTCTCACCGTCGAGGCGTACGCCGACGGCGAGTGGGCCGAGTTCTTCCTCGCCCGAGAGACGCTCGATAAGACGTTTTTCGACGGGTTGCGCGAGGGCGACCGGGTCAACCTGGAGCGGGCAATGCCCGCCGACGGACGCTTCGACGGCCACATCGTGCAAGGCCATGTCGACGCCACCGCCGAAGTCGTCGGTATCGAACAAGAGGGAGAAGACTGGACGTTCTCTTTCTCGCTTCCCGACGGCCAGCGTGACTATCTCGTCGAGAAAGGGTCGATAACGGTCGACGGCATCTCGCTCACCGTTGCGGCCCGAGACGAGGACTGCTTCGACGTGGCTATCATCCCGACGACCTACGAGGAGACGACCCTCTCGGAGAAGTCAGTCGGTGCTCCTGTCCACCTAGAGGTGGACGTGGTCGCGAAGTACGTCGAACAGCTCTGTTAGGACTCGACGTCGGGGACGCGGGGCTCGCCCTGTGGCTCGTCGCTACGCTGTGCTCGTTTGTACGCCTGCCGGTAGGCGTGGAGTTTGCGCAACAGGACGAGGATGAAGACCCCGTCGAACACGACCACGAACCCGATGAAGGCGACGAACTGGTCGACGCCGTAAACCGTCGACAACGTCCCCGTCACGGGGCCCGAGAGCGTGTTGTAGCTCGCGTGGATGACCGCCGCGATGAGCAGTCCCTTTAGCACGATCGGGCCGGCGTTCTTGGAGTTGAACTTCGCCAGTCCGAGGTAGTAGCCCGCGAAGGCCGAGTAGATGACGTGACCCGGCCCGGCCAGGGCACGCACCGCTGTGATACCGCTCCCCTCGTTGATAGCCTGGAGCGTGCCGCTTACCATCTCCGTGCTCTGGACGATGTACAGTGCGTTCTCGATGGTGGCAAAGCCCAGCCCAGCCATCGCGCCGTAGACGGCGCCGTCGATGACGGCATCGAAACGGTCGTCTCGGAAGGCGTAGAGTCGCACGGCGAGCAGTTTCACGCTCTCCTCGACGGGGCCGACAATGAGGAAAAAGAGCGCGATCTGTCCCAGGAACGGCACCATCCCACCCACCGAGCCGACTGTCCGGATAGGCCCGCTCAACACCGTGTTCAGGATGGCGGCAAAACCGGCAAACAGAAGCCCGAGCATGAACGTCCCGACCAGCAGCGTCAACGGTTCGGCGGTGGTCACGTCGGCGTAGTAGATGTAGCCCGCGAGTACCAGTGCGGGGAGTGCCGACAGCGCGGCGAGCGCCGCAAACAGCGGCTGTGCGCCAAGCGCACCGAGCCCGCCAAAAGCGACCTGGACCGCGAGAATCGCGACGGCCAGCAGGATGACCAGCCCGCGCAGCGCCCACTGACCGGCGTAGTACATGACATACACCAGTCGGTCTAACGGTGACCGGACCTCCCAGTCGGCTATCTCGTAGAGGTCGGCCGACTGGTCGGCGTCTCGTTGCACCGGATCTCGCGGTCGTTCGGCCATACGGTCTATCCGTCGGGGTCCCGCCACCTAACGGTTTGGCCTTCGGTAGTCGGGTCGCGACAGAGGCGAGAAGGTTTTGAGCCTCACCGCCGTAACACGAGTATGAGTCTACGGGCAGGTGTCCTCGCCGTGCAGGGTGACGTTTCAGAGCACGCGAGGGCCATCGAACGGGCGGCGGCGGCCCACGACGAGTCGGCCGAAGTCGTCGAAATCAGCGAGGCCGGGCTTGTCCCCGACTGTGACGTACTGTTGATGCCCGGCGGCGAGTCGACGACTATCTCCCGACTCGTCCACCGGGAGGGAATCGCGAGCGAGATCGAGGCGCACGTCGCCGACGGGAAGCCGGTGCTTGCGACGTGTGCAGGACTCATCGTCGCCGCGACGGACGCATACGACGACCGCGTCGAGACGCTGAACCTCGTCGACGCCACTGTCGAGCGCAACGCGTTCGGCCGCCAGAAAGACAGCTTCGAGGCGCCACTGGAGGTTTCGGGCTTTGGCGAGCCGTTCCCAGCGGTGTTCATCCGCGCGCCGGTTATCGACTACGTGGGGACGGGTGTCGAGGTGCTGGCCTCGTGGGACGACCGCCCCGTCGCCGTCCGGGACGGCCCCGTCGTTGGCACCTCGTTCCACCCGGAGCTGACTGACGACCCTCGAATCCACGATCTGGCGTTCTTCGATAGCGTCAGATCGTAACGACGCGCTGAAGGACCGACCCGCCGACACTCGGGTATGGACGACGCAGACGACGTCATCGACGACGTGTTCGCGGTCATCGAGGACCGCAAAGAGAACCTCCCCGA
>JAQCNK010000117.1 GCA_028275075.1 Haloarcula sp.
TTCTGGCTCGTGAGTACAAACTCGGCCAGGAGCCCCAGCGTGACCAACACCGCGCCAATCCACGTCTTGATAGCCCGCGGACTCGTCCACGTGTCCGACGGCGGCGCAACCTCGACACCGCTCGTTTCGCCATCCGATTCGGACTCGTCGTTGATGACTTCGTAACCAGCCCCTTCGATAGCGGCGACAATATCGGCTTTAGTGACTCGGTCGGGGTGATACGTCACCTGTGCTGTACCAGTCGTTGGCTGAAGGTCGGTGCCGAGAACGCCGTCGACCGTTTCGAGGCTCTTGCCGACCTTACCAGCACAGGAGGGGCAGTCCATTTCGGGGACGGTCAGCTGAATCGCCCGTTCTCCCGTCTCACCATCCCCAATTGACCCCGAGTCCTCAGCTGCGTCGGTCATCGAGTCACTCACCTCATTCCGCCGGGGCACTGACACCCACAGCCGCCCGTTCGGCGAGGGGTCGATTCGTGGCTCCGGCCGGACGACTGGCGCTCGACGGCGGCGTTGATTGCGGCTTCCGACGTGTGGGCCGTGTCGTATTTCACGATGACCGTCCCCGACCGGGACTCGGCAGCCGTCTCGACGACGCCGTCGAGGCGCCGGAGGAAGGTGGCGATGCGCCGGCTGTTCCACGGGCAATTCATATCGGCAACTGGGAGTCGAGCAGTCTGGACGCGGTCATCCGCAGTGGCAGTCGAATCGTCGTCGTGGTGTGCCATACTTCGCAGTACGTTCCGGGACTCCGTGGCTGTTGCTTGCAATATTCCGACTCCTCCGTTGGCATCTTCCAATGAACCCGGTTGGAATATTCCAACAACCGTGTCCAGTCGGGTTGTAGGCGGTGTAACGGCTAGTTGTCGGACGATGGCATCTCGGCAACCCGCTGTTTTGCGAGTTGTTCTTCGGCACGTCGTAGTCGGTGGTTGAGCGTCGACCGCGGCACGTCCAGGCGTTCTGCGAGGCCCTTCTCATCGATTTCGCCGGGGCTCTCGTAGTAGCCGTTTTCGACGGCAGCCTGCAACGCCTCTCTTTGTTCGGGAGAGAGCGCGCCGTTCTCGGCCGTCGTCTCCACTGGCGCGGAGGCGTCTGTCAACCGCTGTAAATCGATATCGACGGTCTCGCCGACGCTCGCTTTCAGCTGGCTGAAAAATGCGTGGATATCGCCCTCGCCGGAGTGGACGATGCGCCACGTGTTCTGTCGCTGTTCTTTGGTCGTTTCGAACAACACACCGTGCCCGAGATGGTCGAGTGCCATGTGTGGAACGGACGCACAGCTATCTGTCCGTTCCCAGTAGGAGTAGAGGACGAGCATCTCGTCCGTGGATTCGAGAACCTGTGTCCGTTGGGTCGCCCCACAGGTGCCGGGCGTGAGGCAATCCGTGTAGTAGTCCGTAGCGAGAAACGCGTCTTCGATGTCTGTGAGGGCCTCAAGCGGCCCTGTGATGTGGTCCACGCGCCAGAGACTTTCGGTTGTCGCGTGCAGCGACAGCGACCGAATCCGGGCCTGAGGATACTCGGCAAGCGTGTCTGCTACCGTATTAGACCCCGGTTCGTATTCGATTTCGAAGACTAACTCGCGCACATTGTGCCGTTGGACGTGTAGCCGTTTAATTCACTGTCCCCATGTTCAACCTGCTGCGAGTGGAACCAATCTTGACGAATACGTATCAAACAGACTACCAAGTGGCGTAATCAGCCGTGCATACCGACCTAAATCCATCCATCGGGAACACTCTCGGTAATCTCAGACGAGTCGGTGTACGCCTGCTCGATGTGTCTCACAGCGCCGACCACGTCACCCGGGGACGGGTCTTCTATCTGGTCGTAGAGTAGCAGTCCGTGGTCACCACCCGCGACGAAAAAATCGTCATCGGTCGTGAAAACGACCCAGCCGTTGGTTTCAGCATATGCGGCTATATCTGCATCCGACGTATCGTGTTCGAGCACATGGTCAACGGTAGCGACGGTTATATTGTCGGCTTGTTTGAACGCATCGATGTACTTCTGGGCCGAATTTTGGTCGACGAGAATTCGCATCTACTCGGCGCGACTCTGGTCGGCGATGGATTGCTTTCGCGCTTCTTTCTGTGCCCGAAGTGTCTCCATCAGTTCGGGGTGGTCGTCGTAGTACTCCGTGGCGGCTTCGACCTGTGCGATGTCGAGGTCCAGTTGGCCGGCAGCCTCGTCAACGGACCAGCCGGCTTCACGTACCAGTTCGCCGACCTGCAGGACGCCGACTCTGGTCCCCTCCAGTCGAGGTTTCCCGTGTAGCATGTCTGGCGTCTTCACGATCTGGACCGTCGAACTCATAGACGAATGTACGCCGCGTAGTGTACTAAGCCGTTGGGGTGACCTTTCGGTCCACTGAACCGCCGCAATATCCGAAACATGGGGTAATTCCTCTCTTCTCAGCCCCTCGAATTCAATCGCCTCACGCCCGAAAGGACGATCCGTTCGACAGACGAGCGAGCGCTCTCAGCGTCCGTGGCGGACTTTCACCACTCAAACTGACCGACGGCGACGGGTTAGACTTGCCGATGAACGCAGTGGAGTTGCTTTTCGTTCGACAGTCAAACAGTTCCGAATCGGAGTAGTGCTGTCTGGCGATTCGCGTACATCTACGCATATTATCTCGGAGAAAATCAACCGCCAATTGCGTCAGGGAGTACCGGACCACCAAGCCATTGCTGGGATTTTCCGGACCTGACCCGGAAAATCACCGGTAAATCGTTACAACCGACCGTATGAATACAGTGCGGAGCACGATTATGCTGTTTCAGTCGGGTGGTGCGTAGCAGACAATCGGGCAGCATAGGTCACCGCCACCACTGACGTAGCCGACGCTGAGCGTTCGTCAGGGTTGTTACGACGCGAGTGTACAGGCTATCGGGAACGCCAGGTACTGACCCTAACGGGCCGACGCGTGAGGTTGCAACTGTTTTCGGTTCCGTGTAGCGGAGGAGTCCTTCTGGACCGTGGCGTCGCCCGATACCCGATTGTCCCACACCACCCATCGGGGCGTCGTACGCCGCCCAACCGGCGAAATGTGAGTCGTTGATACAGACGGTCCCACAGTCCAACCGGCGGGCGATCGATTTCGCGCGCCTGCTGTCAGTCGACCAGACACTTCCGTTCAATCCATACGCGGAACTGTTTGCCGTTTCGACGGCGCTCTCACCGGACTGCACGGGTTCGACGGTAACGACTGGTCCAAATGTTTCCTCACAGGCTGGCAGCGAATCACTCGGAACATCGGTGAGAATTGTCGGCTCGTAAAAGTACGGCCCGATGTCCGGACGGGCCTGTGCGCCGCTCTGGACCGTGGCGCCAGACTCCACCGCGTCTGTGACATGAGACTCTACCCGGGCAAGTTGGTCCCTGCCAATCAATGAGCCTACATCAGTGGTGTACTCGAACGGCGCACCCAACTCGATCTCTGTTGTCGCGGCCACAAAGGCATCAAGAAAGTCCTCGTAGCGGGGGCGCTCCACGTATATCCGTTCAGTTGCGAGACAGAGTTGGCCGGCGTTCGTGAACGCGCCATTGATCGCACCTCTAACAGCCATATCTAGATCCGCATCGTCGAGAACGATGAACGGATTCTTTCCACTCAGTTCCAGCGAACAATCAATCAGATTCCGACCGGCACGTTCCGCTACCGTTCGCCCTGTTTCGGAGCTCCCGGTGAAGGTGATGTAATCGACGGTATCGATCAGGGTTCCGCCGACCGTCGGGCCGTCACCGGTGACAACTGTCAGGACCCCCTCCGGGAGGCCAGCTTCGAAAAGCAGTTCGGCGAGACGGATCGCGGTAAACGGCGTCTTCTCATCCGGTTTCAGAACGACGCCGTTGCCCGCCAACAGGGCGGGGATGAGATCGGTAAACGAGAGTACCAGTGGATAGTTCCACGGTGAGATGACGCCGACGATACCGACCGGATCGTACTGTAGCTCAGTAGCGGTCAGGACTGGGAGTCCACTGCCACGGGACTCGGACGAGAGGACCGAACGCGCCGTACCAGCGTAGTAGTCAGCACTCTGTGGAACCTCGATGACTTCTTCGAACGCATCTATTCGGGACTTGCCTGTTTCAAGCTGGACCAAGTCGAGAAGTTCTTTCTGGTTGTCTGCGACCAGATTAGCAAACCGCTCGATAACTGCGCTGCGGTCGGTGACCGAAGTGGCTCGCCACGCAGCAACAGCCGACCGTGTTCGGGTGACTGCCGTCTCGACATCGGCTGGTGTGAGTTCCGGAACGGATCCGATTTGCTCGTCGGCTGTCGGTGCCGCTACCGGAATTCGCCCAGTGGCGCTGGTCGTCGGCGCTCCGATACGTGCTGTGAGCCTGTCGAGCCGGTGGTCGGTCCACGCCGTCCCGTCGAGAACCGACTCTGAGGCGGGAGTACCGGTCATGGCTGTAGTACTGCTGGCGGACCGACGGCGTCTGTGAGCGACTGTAACACGGGTAGCTATGTCTGGCGGATGTGGTGAGCGGCCTTCTCAGCGATCATGGTCGTCGGGGCATCCGTGTTCCCGCTGGTGATTGTCGGCATTATCGAGGCGTCGACGACGCGCAAGCGGTTCACTCCGTGGACAGCGAGACGGTCATCGACTACCGCCATATCGTCAGTACCCATTTTGCAGGAGCCCACAGGGTGGTACAGCGTCTCTGACGTCTCACGGATATGCTCGATTATTTGCTCGTCTGATTGCATATCGAAGTCCGGTGAGACCATTTCCCCACGGTAGTCGTCGAACGGCTCGGCCTGTAGAATATCACGGACCAGTTTGACCCCTTCGACTTGTGTTTGCAAGTCTGCTTCCTCGGTGAGATACTGGGGATCAACCATCGGATCGTCGAATGGATCCGCCGACTGGAGCGTGATTCGCCCACGGCTCTCCGGGCGCAGACATAGGGCTCCGAGCCAGAATCCGTGGCCTTCGGGGTTGTCGAACCCGTGGTTGATCGAGTAGGAGGGGCCAAAGATTAGCTGGATATCGGGCCGCTCGTCCGTTTCCGAAACCGATGCAAAACCGCCAGCCTCTGCGATGTTTGAGGTCAGCGGCCCCCGTTTCAGCACGAGATATTTCAGAAGGTTCCACAGCGAGTCCGCCCCCTCAAGAGAAATCGGCCGCTTGGAAGCGTAGTTGATCTTTGTCTGAAGATGGTCTTGGAGATTCCGGCCGACACCGGGGAGTTCGTGGACAACCGGAATATCGTGCTCTTCGAGGTGGTTTGCTGGCCCGATACCCGACAGCATGAGCAACTGTGGCGAATTGACGGCGCCCGCCGAAAGAATGACCTCCTCACTGATATCGACTGTCTCGGGTGTCCTACTCTCATCAGGTACGTACTCCACGCCGACTGCCTCCGTGCCATCAAACCGAACACTCGTCACCTGTGCCCCGGTGATGGCGGTCAGGTTCGACCGGTCCAATACCGGTTTCAGGTAGGCGTCGGCGGCGCTATGGCGTTGTCCGTCTTTCTGAGTTACCTGATAGAAGCCGACGCCCGACTGGTCGCCAGCATTGAAATCCTCGTTATGTGCCAATCCGACCGCCTGCCCAGCCTCAATGAACGCGTCGCTGAGTTCGTTGGGCGACTGAAGATCGGCCACGTTCCGCGGCCCACCGGTCCCATGGTACTCCGAGGAATAGTGTTCGTTGTGTTCGGCCTTCTTGAAGTAGTCCAATACGTCTTCGTATGCCCATCCCTCGTTACCTAATTCCGCCCAGTGGTCGTAGTCCGCCGACTGGCCGCGGGCGTAGATCATCGCATTGATCGAACTTGACCCTCCGAACGTCTTTCCGCGGGGCCAGTAGAGTTCTCGGTCGTTCAGTTCGGTCTGTGCCTCGGTGTAGTACTCCCAGTCGACACTGGATTTCCATAATTCCGTACAGGCCGCTGGAATGCTTATCTCACGTTTCTCGTCCGGTTTGCCTGCCTCCAATAACAGCACCTCGTTGGTTCCGTCGGCCGTGAGCCTGTTCGCAAGCACACATCCCGCCGATCCCGCACCGACAATCACGTAGTCGTATGTTTTCTCTCCCGGATCAGTCATGCTATCACACCATCGAGTCCAGAATAATAAACCCCTATAGTAACGCTGACAAGAGGACTGAACTGTCAGCTAGCTATTCACCTAACCGTTGATGAGTCCATTTCCTGTGTAATCTGATAGTTTAAGTACTTCGGCAATCGCTGTAGAGACGAATGCCGTCTCAGTCGCCAAACGAGTTTGTCCTCACGTCCTCAGTCCGGACAGACATTGTGTTGCAAGTGGTAGAGGCCACGACCCAAACTGAATCGCTTTTGTCCGAAATCGATGCGAGCGACTCCGCGGTCTATGACGGCCTCTCGACGCTCAGAAACCGCGGCCTGATAACCGAGTGTGACAGTGGTTGGAAACTCACTGCCCACGGACACCTCGTCGCCGAGAGTATCTCCGCCTGGCAATCATCGGAGGCCTTTCTTGAGCAGGACCCTGCGTTCTGGAAAAATCACGAGATCGACGTCATTCCGGCAGCGTTCCGCAGCCGATTGCCGGAGGTTGGCGAGTACGAGATCGTCCGGGATAGCCCACAAGAGCCGAACAGATGTATGGATATCGCCGTCAGTATGCTCGAAGCCGCCGACAGTTGTGACATTACGACGCCGTACTACTCACGCCCCCACCAGCAGGCCATCCCAACGAATCGGGAGACGCGCTTGTTGGTTACCCGAGAGGTGCTCGATATCAGCTTTCAGCGATACAAAGACGGCCATCGCGAGGAGTTGAACAACCTGGATCCGGCGAAACTCCGACTGACAGACTGCCAGTTCGCGTCAGTTGTCACCGACGACAAACTGAAATTCGAACTGCCCACCGTGACTGAGCCCGCGACGGACCGATTCGGCGGCGCTGAGTCAACGTTCCCGTCCGAACGTGGGTCGGTCGCTGGGACCACTGCCTTGTTCATCTCCGAGACGGAGTCAGCGGTAGAGTTTGGCCGTGCCCTCTTCGAGTCGCTCTGGGAGAATGCAGACCCTATTGGCCCGTATGTCGAACGCCAGTTTCCCGAGCTGTGAGAGTGACAGTTCATACTGTCGGCTGTAACAGGACGGACGAAATCGCCCAGCCAGGGGTGTCATTATTTCCACGTACGTACAGCCAACAGTACCACCCACTTCCACACCGGTAGACATCACGCCGCTTGAACCCGGTGAACCGCACCGCCCGATTCCCCGGTCGAACAGACCAGGAGTTCACCCGTCGGCGTCCGGCCAAACGAAAGCACTTTCGACCCGATACCGGAGATGGGGGCCGCCTCCAGCGACCATCCATCGTCGTCTTCAGTAGCGACGAACAGCCGGCCGTCGGCGACGTAGTCGGCAAAGACATACCGCCCTTGCAAGGCCGGGATATCGTCGCCGTCGTAGATGTACCCGCCGATGACAGAAATGCCGGTGATGCCGTCACCGTTGTGGGGGTACTGGATGGCAGGGTTCAGAAGCGCCTCGCCGTCCGGCCCCGTTGTGGGACACTCCTCAGCCTGGAAGCAGGAGCGCCCCTCCCGGACGTTCCAGCCGTAGTTGCCACCCTTTTCGACGATATTTATTTCCTCGTACGCATTCTGGCCCACGTCGGCGACAAACAGCCGCCCTGCTGGTCCGAAGGAGAACCGCCAGGGGTTTCGGAACCCCCAGGCGTAGAGTTCGTCTAAACCGGGCTCGTCGACGAGTGGGTTGGTATCGGGGACAGCGTACGGGCGTTCGGTCTCTTCGCTGTCGATATCGATTCGAAGAAGGCTGCCCAGTAGATTCTCGGTGACGTCTTGTCCGTTCCCCCCATCAACGCCGTCGTACCAGTCGTCGACGTGGCCGTTGGCTTGGTCGTTGGCCGCGCCACCATCGCCGACGCCCACGTAGAGATAGCCGTCCGGCCCGAAACCGACGGCCCCAGCGTTGTGGTTCGCTTGGGGCTCAGGGATTTCGAGCAGCACACGTTCGCTGTCGGTATCGAGACGCCCGTCAGCGACCTGAAACTCCGAAAGGACGAACGTATGGGAGTAGTCCGAGGGCATCCGCTCGCGCAACGGTGCGCTGTAGCGGACGTACATTCGACCCGAGCCGTCGTACTCCGGGTGGAGCGCAATACCGAGCAGTCCCTTCTCGCCGCCCGGTTCAGTCATCAGATCAGTCAGATCGGTGACCGCCGAGGGTTCGGCGTTCGGGGCATCGAAGTACGACAGTTCCCCGAACTGATCGGCGACAAAGTACTCCTCGGCACCCGGAACGACCACGTCAACAGGAGCCTGGAGCCCTGTCGTGACGGGTGTACTTGCGAGTTCGGGCCCCTGAGGACTCCGTTCGGTCGCTGTCCGCTCGTCCGATTCCCCACGGCTACATCCTGCGATTGCGCCTGAGAGCGCAGTTCCGGTGACCGCCAGGAGTTGTCGTCTCGTTGCTCTCATTGCGGATTAGGCTTGCCTAAAAGCATAAACTCCTGTCGGTATACTACTGATCCTACCAGTCGGAAGCGCCCGATGGGTCCGTGACGTAGCGACGGGTCTTCCATACAGTTATATCCGATAGCGCTCTAGGAACCGTGTGACACAGTGTCCACCGGTTGCTCCGACCGACGTGACGGCGGTCACAGAGCAGCGAGACGACCTTGTCGCAGCGGTCCGGGACCACGCGGGACAGATAGCGTACCGGCTGGCCCGGCTTCAGGGCGGCGACTACGGCTCGGCGACTATCGAGACGGCCCGGGGCGAGTGGACAGTGAAGTACGAGGGCGGCGACCTGGAGTATCTTCGCTACGACCCGGGTCGTGGCGGGGAGATATACGTCATCTCGACCAAGCAACCGCCCGAACCCGCGGCATTGGCGGACGCGCTCGAAGACTACGACGCGTTCGTCGCCGGGTTTAACGAGTTCGTCGCGACCAACCAGGGCGTGCTCGATGACGTGACGACGGACTTTCCCGAAGTCGAGACCACTGGCGGGGTAGTCGCTGAGCGCGACCGTGTGCTCGGACAGGTGCGGGAAGTCTGTGACAGAATCGCCCGACAGCTCCGGCGCTACGAGGGCGGTGACTACGGGACCTTCACCGAACGTGTCGAGGGGACCCGGTGGGAACTGAAATGGGATCAGGACGGGGCATCGTACCTCCGAGTTGGTGGCACCGGCGGGCTGTATCTCCTCTCGCAGTACGAACCCCCGTCTGCGGTCGACATCCACGAGTACGCGCCGCTCTTTCCGGCCTTCGTCACAGCCTACAACGACCACGTCGCGGGGCTTGAATCCGATCTGGAGACCATCGAGCTGTGAGCCGGCCGTCGTGTCGGTAGAGCTATACGCGGTCGTCTCCGCATCCAAACGTGAACGCTAATGATGTCCGGGACGCATGGGCCGACCGGTCCGGCGAATACTCGCCGACGTACTACGCCCACTACGGTCCGGACGAGACGAGTGAGTTGGTGCGGTCGAAGATAGCGACACACTGCGGCGAAGACGCGCATATACTTGAAGTGGGCTGTGGCGTTGGCCGTCACCTTGCTGCGTTCGCCGACGCCGGGTTCACAGAGCTCTCCGGGGTCGATCTCAACGCAGACGCACTCGCGGTGTTGCGTGAGAAATACCCGGAGCTGGCGGCCGTCGGCCAGTTCCACGCCGCCACCATCGAGGCCTATCTCGAAGGGGTCGACACGGACGCGTTCGACGCCGTCTTTTCGGTTGAGACACTCCAGCACATTCATCCGGACGAGACCTGGGTGTTCGAGGAACTGGCGCGGGTCACCGACGACATGCTCGTCACCGTGGAAAACGAGAGCGGCGAGCGAGGGACCGTCAACCACGTCGACGACAAGTTGCCGCTGTACTACCGGGACTGGCAGCGCGTTTTCACCGACCTCGGGTTCGAGCAGCTCGAAACGGTAGAGCGGAAACGAGATACGGTTCGTTTCTTCCGGGCTGATACTGCCGGCTGTACCACCCTGGAATAGGCACACAACTATTCACCCTGCGACCCAACGTCAGCCCGAAAATGTACGACCACATGCTCGTGCCGACCGACGGGAGCGAACATTCCGACCGCGCGGTCGATCACGCGAAGCTGCTAGCCGAGGCGTTCGACGCGACACTCCACCTGTTCAGGGTCGTTGATATCGAAGCGACTGCGGGCCCGTTCTCGGCGGGTGGGGTCGACGACGGGTACGTCGAGCAGCACACGGCCGACGAACGCGAGGCACTGGCCGAACAGCAAGCCACGCTGTCGGAGTCGATACAGGTCGAGGCGACGGTGACGACGGGCAACCCGGGCAATGAGATACTAGAACACGTCCGCGAGAACGACATCGATCTCATCGTGATGGGGACACACGGTCGGAGTGGCCTGCAACGGTATCTGACCGGCAGCGTAGCCGAGCGTGTGTTGCGACTCGCCCCGGTCCCCGTACTGACGGTACGAGCGACGGAAGCCAGCGCGGTAGGCAGCGGCTACGGCAGGATTCTCGTACCGACCGACGGGAGCGAGCGGGCGGCGGCCGCGGTGGCCCACGCCGTGGCAATCGCCGACATCTACGGAGGGACCGTCCACGCTGTCAACGTCGTCAACGTTGGCGACGTCGCGACGGGCGCGGAAGTCGGGGTTCCGGAGAAGTTCTTGCAAGAACTCGAAGCCAGCGGCAGCGAGGCCACCGAATCTGTCGCGGACGAAGCCAGATCGGCCGGTGTGGATGTCAGTACCGAGGTGCTGACGGGGCGGCCCAAACACGAGCTGTTGACCTACATCGGCGATCATGACATCGCCTTGGTGGTAATGGGGACCCACGGCCGAACAGGGCTCGACCGGGTCCTGCTCGGGAGCACCGCCGAAGCGCTGGTCAGGCGGGCCGAGGTACCGCTACTGACCGTAAGCGAAGGGGAAGCGTAAAACACCCAGTCTCAGAGTGAGTCTCTGGCGCTGGGTGACTCGTCTATCTCACCACGGAGAAACGCTGCTACTGACGGCATGTCCGGCGACGGGGAAATCTAGACGAAGCGGAACGTCTCTAAGTTCTTGGGATTGAACGTCCGCATGTTGAACTTCTGGTACAGTGCCGAGGAGAGCTGGTTGGTCGAGCTCTCGTCACCGTGGACACAGAGCACTTTCTCGGGACGAGGATGCATCGTCTCGACGAACGTCTCCAGACCCTGTCGGTCGGCGTGGCCGGAGAACCCGTCGACGGTCTCGACCTCCATGTTCAGGCTCACGCGCTCGGCCCGCGGGCCGCTCTTGTCCGACATGGTGATCTCGTCCTGGCCGCGCTGAATCTGGCGTCCCAGCGTCCCCTCGGCCTGGTAACCGACAAAGGCCATCGTGTTGTCCGGGTCCCCGCCCAGCAGGCGGAGCCAGGACATGACGGGCCCGCCAGTGACCATCCCCGACGTGGTGAGGATGATCGCCGGTTCCTCGTCGACGATGTCTTGGCGCATCTCCTCGCCGCCATCGACCTGCTGGAACTGGTCGGCGAGGAACGGATTATCGTCGTCGTAGAGGATTCGTTCGCGGAGACTCTCGCGTAGATACTCCGGATAGGCTGTGTGGATGGCCGTCGCCTCACGGATCATTCCGTCCAGATACACCGGCATCGTCGGGATATCCCCCGACGACATCGCCTCCTCGAGGACGAGCATCAGTTCCTGAGAGCGGCCAACGGCGAAGGCGGGAATCAGTATCTTTCCCTCCTTCTCGTGGGCCTCGTTGATGACGCGTTTGAGGACGCGCTCGGAGTCCTCCTGATCGGTCTGATAGTCGTTTTTGCCGCCGTAGGTAGATTCGAGGATGAGCGACTCCACGCGCGGGAAGTCGTTGACCGCGCCGTCAAGCAGGCGCGTGTCCTTGTAGTGGATATCCCCGGAGAAGGCGACGTTGTAGCGGCCCTCGCCGATGTGGAAGTGACACACCGCAGAGCCGAGGATGTGACCGGCGTTGTGCATGGTGAGTTTGATATCCGGGGCGATGTCGGTCACGTTGCCAAAGTCCAGCGGAATCGTGTGTTTCAGGGCATCACGGACCTGCTGACTCTCATAGGGTGGAGCACGCCCCTCTTTAGCGGCCACGTCGAGATAGTCCAACTGCAACAGTCCCATCAGGTCCCGTGTCGGCGCAGTGGTGTAGATAGGGCCGTCGTAGCCGTATTTGAACAGAATCGGGAGGAGCGCGGAGTGGTCCAAGTGGGCGTGGGTCAGGACGACGGCGTCGATTGAGTTCGGCCCGGCGGCAAGGGCTTCGGGGACCTGCAGATAGGGCACTTCACCCGGCGCGCCGGGCTTGTCGCCACAGTCGATGAGGATGCGCGATTCGGGAGTTGAAAGGATGAACGCGGCCCGACCGACCTCACGACAGCAGCCAAGCGTCGTCAGCCGGACCCAGTCGTCGTCGGCAGTTTGTGGGCGGTTGATGTGGCGGCCGACCCGCTCTAGGATATCCCGGCGTTCGTTGCGCTCCTGTTTCAGGAAGTTCCGGACGTTCGAGACGGTGTTGGACTCCATCGGCGGCGTCCTGACCACCTCGGGCGTCCAGCCGACGTTCGCGGAGATTTGGTCCAGTGTCTCGCCGTGGCGGCCGATGACCCGGCCCGGTTTCTCGGCCTCGATGAACACCTCACCCGTATCTCGGTCGAAATCCAGGTTCTTGACGCCGGCATCCTCGGGGATGGTGTCCTCGATGATAGCCTCGGCCTCCGCTTGTGGAACGAGGGCGTCCTGGGTCGGACGGACGTTGATGCGTTTTCGCAGTGTCTGTGCCAAGTTCGGAACGATCCCGTCACGCGTGGCGACCTCCTTGGCCTCCGGCGTGTAGATAACGAGTTCCGGTCCCTCGAACGAGACAGATGCGATTGTGATATCTTCGGGCGTCTCCGCCTCGACCTGTGCCTTGATCTTCTCTAAGGTCTCGTCTGCAGTACTCATGAATGTGGGAAAGCGACGATTGGAGATTCGGCCGTCGGAAAACGAACGGCTATCGAGTGTCGTTACGTAACCGCAAGAGAACCACAGATAAGAAACTTCCCCTCGGGGAGCCTGGCTGTCAGGTAATACCACGGCTCGAAAGACAGCTACCGAGCGATTTTAGTGGTCGACGGTATGTATGATAGATATGGGTTTTGGTAGCTACGACGAGTCCGAGCAGAAGGACCAAGACGTGGATGCGGATGACAGCGAGGGTGTCGCCGTCCACGAAAACGAGCACGACGGCGATGTCTCCTTCGAAGTCGAGGGATCGACCGAGGATCTGGTCGGCAAACTCGGCGAAATGAGAGAGGACTAACCCCTCTGGACGCCGAAGAAGGGTAGCGGTGTGAACACTACCGGCGGTGAGAAGTTGAGATCGTTCGCCGTCCCGCAGCAGCGATAGCACGACGACGGACAGCCGACAGTATCAGGCGTTCAACTTTTCGGCCAGGTCACCGTTATCATCGAGCTGTTCGAGGATGTCGCTACCGCCGACGAACTCCCCGTCGACGAACGTCTGTGGGATCGTCTCGCGACCGCTGTACTCCGAGAGCGCCTCTCGGTAGGCATCCGTGGCTGTCAGGACGTTCACCGTCGCAATCTCGTCGCGGTACTGCCCGATGAGTCCAAGCGCTTTGCGTGAGTAGCCACACTGTGGCATCATCTCGGTCCCCTTCATGAACAGGGCGACCTCGTTGTTCTCTATTGTCTCCTCAACATCCGCGTGGGCCTCTTCAGGCGAGCGTGTCTCCGGTTCGAAGCTCATGGCTGCCCATTGTGCGCCAGCAGTGAAATGCGTACCGCTGGGCGCACGTACTGATACTGGTAGCCCGTTGCAATCGACCGTCCCAGCCTACGGCACGATCATTCCGGTGTACTGGTGGTCAGTTCGATGGCGTGGATGTCGCGCGTGAGGTGCTCGCCCAACGCATCGTGGACGAGTTGGTGCTGGTCGACGAGGGACTTCCCCTCGAAAGCCGTTGCGACCACGTCGACCGCGTAGTGGCTGTCGTCGTCCGGATCACGAGGCGTAGTCACCGTCGCTGTCGCATCCGGGATCTCCCGTTCGATGAGGGCCGCGACTTCGTCTGCATCCATACTCCGGGCAACGCCGCGGGCGAGGAAAACAGTTGGGCTCTCGGTTCTGATCAGGATATGTATCGGCGATCTTGAATCTGTCTCGTTCCAGTCGAACGGGATCCCGTGGGTGGATTTGTCGGCCCCGAACCGGGCAAATCACCGGGGAATCGGGACAACAGTTCGTATGACTCACCCCAGCAACGACTGGTGAGTCGGTTTCATACAGCGGTCCTGGACGACGCGTCGGCCGGCTGCCTCAGCCCGTGCCACGGACTCGTCGTCGCGGATGCCCAGCTGGAGCCAGATAGCTGCGTCCTCGTCACGCGCGAGCGCCGCGTCGACGATGTCGGCCACCTCATCTGACGGACGGAACACGTCGACGATGTCAATCTCGCCAGGGACATCGGCCAGACTGTCGTAACACTCGCGTCCGAATATCTCATCGGCGAACGGGTTGACAGGGACGACATCGTACCCCTGGTCGAGGAGGTACTTCGGTATCTCGTGGGCGGCTTTGCCGGGCGTCGTCGAGCAGCCGACGACTGCGACGCGTTCCCGCGCGAGTATCTCCCGGAGTTCTGCGGCGTCGGTAATTGGCATACAAAATATTGTTACCAAACGTCCAAAATCATTTCGATCTATAGGACTGATGGGCCGGTAGACCTGATAAGCGGGCCGTTTCAAGCCTTTTACTCGAAAAATCACAATAGAAATATACCGGAGGCGAACCCACGCAGAAGTAGCGTGAGTCTACAGTTTGATACTGATCGAATCCGCTCCCGACACATCCTATTCGGGCAAGGAGATGCTTGCAATGTCTGATAGCCCCCATCGAGAGGCCATCGAACAGCTAGAGGCGCTCGGCCTGAGCGCCTATGCGGCCCGGACATTTGTGGGGCTTGTCAAACTCGAGAACGGGACGGCGAAAACAGTGAGCGAAACCGTCGACGTGCCCCGGACGCGAGTGTACGATGCAGTCGAAGAACTCACCGAACTTGGACTCGTCACAGTTGAAGAGACGACGCCAAAGCGGTTTCGTAGCGTCCCAGCCGAGACGGCCTGTGATCTGTTTGAGCGAGAGTATATGGAACAGATATCGGAACTCAGAGAGTCACTCGACGCCCTCGAATAACCGACGCCACCGGTAGTACCGACACAGTGTACTTAACCCGCTACAGCGGCTACAGAGGGGCGATGACCGACGGGTCGACACGGGGACAGGACGCGTTCACTGCGCTTGGCGCGCCGGTCAGAGATGCGCTCTCGGCTCGGGGCTTTTCGACGCCGACAGAGCCACAGCGGAAGGCAATCCCCACGCTTGCCCGGGGCCGAGATGCCCTCGTCGTCGCGCCGACTGGGACCGGCAAAACCGAGACGGCGATGTTGCCCGTGCTCGATTCGCTGACGACAGCCGACGACCGCTTTGGCATCGGTGCGCTGTATGTCACGCCGCTACGAGCGTTGAACCGCGACATGCGCGAGCGATTAGAGTGGTGGGGTGAGAAGCTCGGCCTCGACGTCGATGTCCGCCACGGCGACACCACGGATTACCAACGGAGCAAGCAGGCCGACGACCCACCGGACGTGCTCGTCACCACGCCAGAAACGCTGCAAGCGATGCTCACGGGGTCGAAGTTGCGGGTCGCACTCGAAGATGTGAACCACGTCGTCGTCGACGAAGTTCACGAACTCGCCGCAGCCAAACGGGGCGCCCAGTTGACGGTCGGTCTCGAACGCCTCCGGGAAGTGGCCGGTGAGTTCCAGCGAATCGGGCTCTCGGCCACCGTCGGCGACACCGATGCCGTCGGACAGTTCCTCACCGGCGGTCGTCCGTGCTCGATAGTCGAAGTCGACATCGGCAGCCGCCTCGATATCTCGGTGGTCCACCCAACAGTCACCGACCGCGACGAACGGCTCTCCAGCGAGCTCGTCACGGACGCCGAGACAGCCAGCCACGTCCGGTTCATCGATGATCTGATAGACGACCACGAGTCGGTGCTGGTGTTCGTCAACACGCGTCAAACTGCGGAAGCGCTCGGCTCCCGGTTTAAAGAGCTCGGGACGAACCTGGGAGTGCATCACGGCTCCCTCTCGAAGGAGGCCCGCATCGAGGTCGAAGACGCGTTCAAAGCCGGTGAGCTCGACGCCCTGCTCTGTACCTCATCGATGGAACTCGGTATTGACGTGGGTCGAGTCGACCACGTCGTTCAGTACGGCAGCCCGCGGCAGGTCTCACGGCTTGTCCAGCGGGTCGGTCGCGCCGGCCACCGCCGCGACCAGCGCTCCGCTGGAACCGTCGTGACGACCCACGCTGACGACACGCTCGAAGCGTTGGCTATCGCCCGACAGGCCCGCGCCGGCGAGGTCGAACCGGCGGGCATCCACGACGGGAGCCTCGACACGGTGGCAAACCAGATAGCCGGCGTAGTGATGGACACGGGCGAGATTCAGGCGATGGCGGCCTACACCGTTCTCACTCGCGCGTATCCGTTTCGAGAACTCGACGAGGCCCAGTTCAAAGCCGTCGTCCGCGAACTCGCTCGTAACAACGTCGTCTGGCTGGACGAAGAGCGCGACACGCTGGAGAAACGACGCGGGACGTGGCAGTATTTTTATCAGAATCTCTCGATGATCCCCGACGAGGCGACCTACGACGTGGAAGACGTGGCCTCGGGCAAGCAGGTCGGGACGCTCGATGAGCGGTTCGTCGTCAACTTCGCCACGCCCGGAGAGGTGTTCGTCCAGCGCGGGGAGATGTGGCGTATCACGACCATCGACGAGGAGGACGAGACCGTCACCGTCTCGCCAATCGAAGACCCCGCCGGCGAGGTCCCGTCTTGGACAGGGTCGGAGATTCCAGTCCCGAACGCCGTCGCACAGGAGGTCGGCGAACTCCGGCGAGTAGCCGGCGACCAGTTGCAGGGGGGCGCCCCCGTCGACTCGGTGGCGAGCCACGTCGCCGGCCGCTACGACGCAGACGCTGCGACGGCGTCCGACGGACTCTCGCAACTGGCCGGCCACGAGGCCCCGATACCCGACGAGAACACCGTCCTCGTTGAGTTCCACGGCCGTGAAGTCGTTGTCAACGCCTGCCAGGGCCACAAGATCAACGAGACGCTGGGGCGTGTGCTGTCGGCGCTGCTGGGCCAGCGGGTCGGCTCGTCGGTCGCAATGGAGGTCGACCCCTACCGCATCGAACTGGAGATTCCACGGGGGATTACCGCCGGTGACGTGGTCGAGGTGCTGGAGGAGACCGATCCCAACCATCTGGCCGCCCTGGTCGAGTTGAGCCTCAAGAACGCCGACGCGCTGAAGTTCAAGCTCGCCCAGGTCGCGACGAAGTTCGGCTCGCTGAAACAGTGGCGGGGACGGGGCTCGACGGACTTTGGCCGCGACCGGCTGCTCGCCGCGCTGGAGGACACGCCGATGTACGAGGAAGCACTACGGGAGGTCCGCCACGAGGACCTCGCGATCAGCGAGACCGCCGACCTGCTCGCTGACCTCCAGTCCGGTCGAGTCGCTCTGGAGACGGTGAGCGAACCCACGCCAATCGGGACCGGCGGCCGCTCGTCGGGTCGGGAACTGCTCTCGCCGGAGAACGCCGACGCCTCCGTCATCCAGACGGTTCGAGAACGAATCCAGAGCGATCGGGTCATCTTGCTCTGTCTGCACTGCACGGAGTGGGACCGCAAACAGAAAGTCGGCCGCGTACGCGATCAACCCGAGTGTCCCGAGTGTGGCTCGACTCGGGTCGCTGCGCTCAACCCGTGGGCCGACGAAGTTGTGACGGCCGTGCGGGCCGACGAGAAAGACGAGGAACAGGAGACGATGACCGAACGGGCCTACCGCTCGGGGTCGCTCGTTCAGGCCCACGGCAAACAGGCCGTCATCGCGCTCGCGGCCCGCGGCGTTGGTCCCCACAACGCCGCCCGGATTATCAACCGGCTGCGCGAGGACGAGGATGAGTTCTACCGAGATATCCTCAGACAGGAGCGCGAGTACGCGCGCACCCAGTCGTTCTGGGAGTGAGCGCATTGCGCTCTTATCGAATGATTTTACTTTGATAGCCATCAGGTCGAAACAATGGCTGACGTAGTGTCGGAGGAGTTTGAGATACTGGATCTCTCACCAGATGAGCGGTCCCGTCGCGGCCTTGAGGAGTCGGACGTCACCGAGGCCCTCCTTGCAGTGCTCAGACACGGTACTGGCGACCAGAAAGAGATCGTCGACGTGACCCTTCCCGCCGTGTCGCTGGCAAATCAGACGGTAGAGCCCGACGAGACACATCCTGTCGTTTTCCGCAACTGCACGTTCGACGGACCACTGGACCTGGCTGACGCCCATCTGAAGATCCCACTCGTCTTCGAGAACTGCGTCTTCAACGATATCGACGCTGCCGAAGCCTGGATAGATGACGATTTTACACTGCGAAACTCGAGCGTTCGGGGCACCGTGGACTGCTTCGAAACCCGGTTCGTCCAGGACGCCTCTTTTTCCGCGACTACGTTCGAAGCGCCGGTAGAATTCGACGAGGCCTCCTTCGGCGACGACACCAGTTTCGAGGGGGCTCGCTTCGCGAACGTGGCCCGCTTCCGCGCCACCACGTTCGAAGGGAAATCCAATGAACTAGACGATAACGCCAGTTTTGAGGGGGCCGTCTTCGCGGCCGACGCGGATTTTACGCAAGCAAACATCGAGCACGTCATCTTCACCGACGTGACCGTCCGCGGAGAGGCGCGGTTTCGTGAAGCCAATCTGCGCGGCGACGCGAACTGTGACGGGATGCAGTTCGAGGGGGCGGCAATCTTCGAAGAGGTGACCGCCGAGGGAGATATCGACTTCGAAGGGGCAACCTTCGACGAGGGGGCCAGCTTCGAGGGGAGTGAGCTCCGCGGTGGCGCACGGTCGCTACACGACGATCTCCGACTCGTCGACGTGACGTTCGACGGGCCGGTCAGTTTCACCGCAGCCCACGTTCGCGGGGTCAACGCGACCGACGCGACGTTCCGCGGCGAAACGAACGTCGACAATCTCCAGTCTCACGGCGACCTCGTGTTCGAAGACGCCGATTTCTACGGCCCTGTAAGCTTCGAGGAAAGCAACTTCGGCGACGACGTGAGTTTCACTGGTGCTCGCTTCCACGATACGGCCGTGTTCCGGGGGGCGAGGTTCAAGGGTGAGACGGCGACGATGCAAGCCAACAGCCGGTTCGATGACACCCGGTTCGAGAGCGGCGCCGACTTCACCGGTGTGACCGTCACCACTGCGAGTTTTGATGGCACCAAGTTCGGTGGGGCTATCGATTTCACCGACAGCACCTTCAAGCAGTCGAGTCAGTTCCACTTCGAGCCGGTAACCAACGAGACGTATGTGAACTTCACCGACGCGGTCGTCAAGGAGGGAACGATAATCCAGCCCGAGACCGCCTGGGTCCGCTACGACTTCACCACCGCGAGCCTCGGGTCCGTCTCCCTCTCGACGGCAGTTGAGTCCGACCGGAAACGCCTGCTCGATTACTTCCGTTTCTGCAATACGAATTTCAACGAGTTCGACGGATACGAGTTTGATTTCACCCAGCACATCGACTATCTTGACCGCAACGACTGGGTTTTACATGACTTTGACGGGGGCGGTGCCGACCGAGAGTACGCGCTTCCGATGACAGCCGAGAACACGGAGACAACGTATCTCAAGGCCAAGACAGCGGCCTCGACGGCCGGCGAGATGAAGCCGGCAGGAGAGTTCCGCGTGAAGCGCCAGCAGTACGCTCGCCGGAAATACGTCGGCATCGCCCGCGACAGGACCGTCAATCTGGGGACGCGACTGCTCAACGCGGGCCGTGCCGTCGAGAACGCGTTTCTCGGCGTTACCTGTGGTCACGGGATGCGCCTCGCCCGAATCATCACCGTGTTTGCCCTCTTTCCGATGATTCCTGCCCTGTTGTACGCTTTCGGTGGGCCACTGTTCCTGACCAGTGCCGGACAGGTAGGCTCACTCGGAGCGCTCGCGACAGCGAGCGGGCAGGCGACGTTGTACGAGAATATCTACTTCAGCTACATCACATTTCTCACTATCGGATACGGGGGTATCGGCCCGTCAGGTGTGCTGGCCCGCATGCTTGCCGGGGTGGAGGTCTACGTGAACGTTGTCCTCAGCGGCCTCGTACTCTACGGGCTGATCAAGCGGTCGGAGATCTAGCACAGGGGCTTTTGTCCCTCGCGTTCTGCAAACGACCATGACAGAGCGAGTCAGTGGAGAGGACGTGTACGTACAGGACGCACACGAGAACGTCGTCGTTGAAACGGCAGAAGACGTTATCATCGAGGGGCACGCGGTGGGTGGCTCCCTGACAATCAAGAACGCACAGGATGTCATTATCAAGACCAGCGCTACCGTCGACGTCGAACAGTCCGAGGACGTCAGAGTCGAGGGGAACGCGGATGTATCGGTTCACAACGCTGAGACGGTCGACGACGAAGACGGCCTGTTCTGAGATTTACAGCCCGTCGAAGCGCGTCCGCGTGTAGAGCGTCCGGTCGAACTCGGTGTACGTGTGGTACGTCTCGTAGCCGTCCTCGCGGCGGTCGATAGCTGTCACAGCCAACGCATCGAACTCGTGGTGGAGGTCGAAGGTCCGGTCGGCCGGA
>JAQCNK010000136.1 GCA_028275075.1 Haloarcula sp.
GCTGTACGCGCTGGAACGCACGTCCGGGGTCGTAATCGGACGGCCACCGTCGAACGCCCCACGCGAAAGCGTAGTTGAGGGCCGAGGAAACGCGCAACCTTGAACTCCCCTTCGGGGAATCCCACGGCTGGCCGTGGGAGGAGGTCAAAACTCCCGCCCGCCGGAGCGAAGGTAGTGGAACAGATACGTCTGGGTGTAACCGGCGTACTCCCCGCCCAGGGCCTCCCGGATTGCGCGGGAGGTATCGGCGTAATTCCCCCGATCACAGTCCGGGTAGAACTCTTCGATGACGGTCTGAATCCACGTATCCAGCGGGACGGGCTGTAGATACCCCAGCGAGAATAAGAGTATGCAGTCGGCCACCTTATCGCCGACGCCGACAAACTGGGTGAGGGAGTCCCGGGCGTCCTCGTAGTCGAGTCCGCGCGCGCTTTCAGGATCAGCCTCGCCGCTGGCAACCAGTTCGGCCGAGCGCTTCACGTAAGGGGCGCGATACCCCAGGCTCAGATCGCGGAGGTCGGCTTCACTGGCGTTCGCCAGGGATTCCGGCGTCGGAAACGCATGGTAGGTCCCGCCGTCGAACTCGACAGACTCCCCAAACTCGCGGCGCAGGGACTGTTGCATCCCGTGGATGCGGCCGACGCGCATCTGGGCCGAGCAGATGAAAGAGATGAGTGTCGGAAAGACAGGGTCACGGACAATTCGCATGCCCCAGTAGCTGTCGTAGGCCTCGTCGACGACGGCGTCTGGCGGCGCCGTCTCGCGGATGGCCTGTAGGTCGTCGTCCAGCCCCAGCAGTCTGTGCAGGTGTCCCTCGGCGTCGAACGTTGCCTCCCACTCTAGGTCGGTATCGATCTGGCGGACTCGGACGACCTGTGGGTCACCATCGACCCGGAGTGTCGTCCAGTACCAGGCGTCGCCGCCGCTGGCTGCTGTCTGCTCGTACATCCGCCCGTCCTCGCGGTCCCAGAGATACGACTGGCCACTTTCGACGGTCGCTTGCAGGTCGATGCCGCCCGGCAGCGACGCTGCGTCTATCGTACCGCGTTCCATTGCCTAGTGGTTAGCCCCGAGGCGTATCGGGGTTTCTATCCGCGTGTCGGTACCACAGGGATGTCCCCGTCTCTGGTGGCGAGGACCGTTTCGCAGACGACAGTCCCAGCGCTGTGCGCGCGACCGCACGGCCAACATATTGAATTCGGTCCCGTGCTGCCGTGAAGTTCGGAGATGGGGAGTCCGGCGCGGGAACCCTCACCGTCGTCGCGACTCGATACTGTCGGTGACCAGTATGGTTGTTTTCACGCCACTGCCGCCCTCGGTAGACGTATATATATCTATTATCAACGATTTTGTAGGCTCGTTGCTAAGCCTCTATCGTTCACACCATCTGTGTGTGTCTTGCCATGTGTGTCAGTGTGGACGGACCGGTGGTCCTATGCTCGACCACCATTTTTTGACTCTCTGAGCCGGTTTGTTTCGCTGTAGTTTGTTACAGCCACCAGTATCAGTGGATGCCCATCGCTTCGATCTGCTCCTGATATCGGTTCCGGATAGTGACTTCCGTCACCTGGGCCACGTCGGCGACCTCGCGCTGTGTTTTCTTCTCGTTACAGAGGAGCGAGGCAGCGTAGATGGCTGCGGCGGCGTAGCCGGTCGGGGACTTGCCCGAGAGTAAGCCCTGCTCGGCGGTTACGTCGATAATCTCGTTCGCCTTCGACTGGACCTCCTCTGAGAGGTCGAGTTCCGAGGCGAAGCGGGGGACGTACTGTTTGGGGTCGACCGGCTCCATTTTCAGTTCGAGCTCTTGGGCGACGTAGCGGTAGGTGCGCCCGATCTCCTTTTGCTCGACCCGAGAGACGTCAGACACTTCCTCTAAGCTGCGTGGGATGCCTTCCTGCCGACAGGCCGCGTATAGGCAGGCGGTGGCGACGCCCTCGATGGACCGCCCACGGATGAGATCCTCGTTGAGTGCACGCCGGTAGATAACCGAGGCGACTTCCCGAACCGAGCGCGGGACACCCAGCGCCGAGGCCATGCGGTCGATCTCCGACAGCGCGAACTGCAGGTTACGTTCACCCGCATCTTTCGTGCGAATGCGTTCCTGCCACTTGCGCAGTCGGTGCATCTGAGAGCGCTTTTCGGAGGAGAGCGAGCGACCATAGGCGTCCTTGTCTTTCCAGTCGATCTGTGTCGTCAGTCCCTTGTCGTGCATCGTCTGTGTCGTAGGGGCTCCGACACGGGACTTCGACTGACGTTCTGAGTGGTTGAACGCTCGCCACTCCGGCCCACGGTCGATATTCTCGTCTTCGATAACCAGTCCGCAGTCCTCACAGACGAGTTCGCCACCACCGTCGCTAGTGATCGACTCCGACTCACACTCGGGGCAGGTCTGCTGACCCGTATTCTCGGACGACTCCTCACGTTCTTCCTGGTCCGTGTCCCGCTGGCGCGTCGGCCGTTCCATGTGTTCTTTTACGGAGAACAGCTAATTGCTTATAAATGTTTGGGGTACGTAGATGATTATTTCGGGTAGATACCGCTCACACACGACTCCAGAGAGCCACGGTAATGCCGTAACCACAGTACCGGCTATCGGGGCGGCGCTGGGTGACCTCTTTCGAGAATTCGGAGCATGGTTCAGTGTGTCACGGTGACGGCGACGTTTGACAACCGTTAAAAGCGGCGGTCGGATACGGGATTGTATGAGCGAGAGCCAGCAGAAGCGAGCGCAGAAATGTGTCTCGTGTGGCATCAACATCGCCACGACGAACGCGGCCGCGTTCAAGTGTCCGGACTGCGGACAGCAGATCTACCGCTGTTCGAAGTGCCGCAAGCAGAGCAACCTCTACAAATGTCCCGACTGCGGATTCACAGGACCGTAACAATGGGGAAAGTAGCAGCCAAAATCAAGATCATGCCCCAGAGCCCGGAAGTCGACCTCGATGCGCTCCAAGAGCGTCTCGAAGGCGCGCTTCCCGAAGGAGCGAAGATCAAAGGGTTTGAGCGCGACGACGTGGCCTTCGGGCTGGTCGCGCTGTTCCCGACAGTCATTATCCCCGACGAGGCAGGCGGCACCGACGCCGTCGAGGACGAATTCGCCGACGTCGACGGTGTCGAATCCGTCGATGTCGACACCGTCGGTCGTCTGTAGTACGGTTCCCGTTTTTCGTCTCGTTTGACACCGAGCAACAGCGCCCGTGTGTCGCCTTGCTGTCGACCACGGAACGCACGTTTTATATGGGCGAGTAGACAAGCGATGAGCAAGAATGCCTAGTTCGAACGGCCCCCTCGAAGGAACACGGAACAAGCTGAAGAACAAACCACGCGACCGCGGTACCTCTCCGCCCCAGCGTGCCGTCGAGCAGTACGAGGTCGAGGAAAAGGTCCACCTGAAGATCGACCCCTCGGTTCCCGAGGGCCGATTCCACCCGCGTTTTGACGGCCAAACCGGGACCGTCATCGGTGAACAGGGAACCGCATACAAAGTCGAGATCGTCGACGGCGGCAAGACCAAGACGATCATCGTCAAGCCCGCACATCTCCGACGCCAAGAGAACTGAGCGATGACCATATTCAAGGAGAAAGTCTCCGAGGAGTATCTCACAACCGCCGAAACGAAAGAGATACTCGAGGACCTGGAGATGGAACGGGCGGCCGACGAAGACCGCGAGATGCGTTACGAACTCAAGCGATCCATCGAACACGTCAACCACTTCGCGATGCTCGATGTCGAGGAATCGCTCGAGTTCGTGGAGCAACTCCGTGAGTTGGAGAAAGTCGACGAGGCGACTGCGTACAAGATCGCGAACCTCCGGCCGCTCGACCGCGATGAACTGCGAGCCATCTACGCCCAAGAGCGGTACTCGCTGTCGGGCGACGAACTCGACGACATCCTCGCAGTCGTCAAGCAGTTCGCTTGACTATTCGGCTGTCTTTTCTTTATACGGGTCGACACTGATAGATATCCGCCGGGGTCTGGCGAGCCGAATGCTATCAACCGTTCTGTCGACCCGTATTAGGTCAACCGGTATCGCCGGTGCACTGTTTCTCCGGCACGAAGTGATACTGCCGGCTATAACCACTGACCTGACAGGCGTCCCCCGCAGCCATCCAATACATTAAGTGCACTCTCGTCATAGCGGGTTACATGAGTAGCACCGAGAGCGGTGGTGAGGATCTGGTGGCGGCAGTTCTGGACGTGCTGCCGCACGGCCGAAACGACGACGACCGGCCCCAGCATCAAAAAGACCCGCTCGCGTACGCCCTTGGGGTGGACGAGTTCCACATTTATGAGCTCTCGCTTGATGACGACGACGACATCGCCTTCGGCGACCGGATTGATCTGACGGCGTTTGGTCGGTTGACGGAAGTAGCGTTCGAGGAACTGCCCAGAGGTGCCCGGCAGGAACTGGAGTACGCTGTTGAGGCGGTCGTCGAAGCGGACGAACAGCGGTTCGTCGACTTCTACAACGACGCCCAGCCCATCACCCTGCGCCTCCACCAGCTGAATCTGCTTCCGGGCATCGGGAAGAAGTTGCGCAACACCATCCTCGACGAGCGCAAGCGCCAGCCCTTCGAGAGTTTCGATGATATTGAAGAGCGGATTAGCGGCCTCCACGACCCCAAAGAAGTGCTCGTCGACCGCATTCAGGAGGAACTGCGAGACGACGACCTGAAGTACCGAATCTTCGTCCGACGGAGCGAACAGAACGAGTGAATCATTCCAACCGGGCGTATGAGTAGCGGCCTTTTTCACTTCCCGGCCGTCTACGGTTGGCAATGACAGAGTATGGGAACCGCGATCCCGACGCACTCGTCCGGCGGGCGGGCAAGCGCGCCGACACGAGACAGGACCAGCACTTCCTGATCGATGACCGCGTACTGGATCGTATTCCGACCTACGCAGACGGGATGGACCTGTCTCATGTCCTCGAAATCGGCGGCGGACCGGGAGCACTGACTGACCGGCTCCTTGCTGCAGCCGAGCGGGTAACCGTCGTCGAGCGGGACCCCGACTTCGCGGCGCATCTCCGTACGGAGTTCGCCGACGCTATCGCGTCCGACCGGCTGACCGTCATCGAGGGCGACGCCTTAGTGGTCGACCTGCCCGAGTTCACCGCGAGCATATCGAACCTGCCATACGGTGCCTCCTCCGAGCTCGCATTTCGCTTGCTCCCGGAGGGGAAGCCGATGGTCCTGATGTTCCAGCAGGAGTTCGCCGAGCGAATGGCCGCCGACCCCGCAACCGACGACTACGGCCGGCTGTCAGTGACAGCGGGCCACTACGCCGAGGCAGAAATCGTCGAAACCGTTCCCAGAGGCGCGTTCGACCCACAGCCCCGGGTTACGAGCGCGCTGGTGCGGACGACCCCCAGTGAGCCCGACTATGCGGTCCCCAGCGACGACTTTTTTATGCACTTCCTGAAAGCCGTGTTTACGCAGCGTCGGAAGACGATGCGCAACGCCGTCCGGAACACGGCCCATATCTCCGGACTGAGTGACCCAGACGCCGTGGTCGACGCTGCTGACGGGGAACTAATGGGCGCACGTGCCGGCAAGCTTACGCCGGCCGATTTTGCCGACCTGGCGACGGTGGCATACGAGGTCGGGGAGCCAGACCACGCCGATGACTGAGGAGGACCCCCAGGCTCGCCCCTCGTTGGCTGACCAGCGCGAGACAGAGGCGGTGTACCAACCCGCCGAGGACTCAGCTCTGCTGGCGCGGACAGCCATAGAGCGTGTCACGTCCGGCAACCGGGCGCTAGACGTGGGAACCGGATCTGGGTACGTCGCCGCCACGTTGGCTGAATCAGGTGCCGAAGTAGTCGGCGTTGACCTCAGTCCGCTGGCTTGCCGTGAAGCCGCCGAGAACGGCATCTCGGTCGTTCGCAGTGACCTCGCGGCTCCATTTCGGGATGACAGCTTCGATCTCGTCGTGTTCAATCCCCCCTATCTCCCGACGCCGGAAGCGGTAGAGTGGGACGACTGGATGGAGCACGCGCTGTCCGGGGGTGAAGACGGTCGTCGGCTGGTCGACCCGTTTCTGGCCACGGTTTCGCGGGTTCTCGCACCCAACGGCGAGGCGCTCTTGCTGGTGAGTAGTCTCACTGACCCGGAGGCAGTTCGTGCGTACGCTCGCGAGCAGGGCCTCGAAAGTGCGGTCCTTGCTACCGAAAAACATCCCTACGAGAAGCTCGTCGTCTTGCGGTTTTCCGAAATGTAATTACCTACAATCATTTTTCTGAATAGGAAATATTAAAGCTCGTCATTTCATATCTTCAGGTAATGCCAGAGATAGTTACGGCTACACCTGGCCTGTTTCCGTTACCGGATTGGGCCAAAGACGAACTGTCAGACCTGAAAGGACACCAGAAGACAGACCTCATCAGCGGCGACGAGGATGAAGAGATTACGGGCGCTTACGAGCGAGCCCGACAAGAGGTCGTGTCTCTCCAAACCGACGCTGGACTCGATCGTATAAGCGAGGGCCAGCTCCGCTGGGACGACATGCTCGCGCATCCGCTCGCGGTCCACGACAGCGTCGAGACCCGCGGTATCGTTCGTTACTATGACAACAACAACTTCTACCGGGAGCCGGTTGTCACCGGCGACCTGACCGCCGACGGCGACGTGACCGCCGAGCTTGATGCCGCCTCGGACCTAGTTGACGCGGGCTTGCAGGCCGTCCTCCCCGGGCCGTACTCGCTGGCGGACCTTGCGACCGACGAACACTACGGCGACGACGCTGCGTTCTTGAGCGCCATCACCGACTTCCTCATCGGCGAGGTTGAGCAGTTCCCTGACGTAGAGACGCTGTTCCTGCTGGAGCCATCACTGGTTGAGAGCCCGCCCGAGGACGGAGAGGACGAGCGCGCTAGCGAGGCAATCGACGCCGTCGCGAGCGCTATCGACGCCGAAGTAATCACCCACACCTACTGGGGAACAATCGAAGAGAAGACCTACGCCCACCTGATGGACGCGGACATCGACGCCATCGGCTTCGATCTCGTGGCAGATCACGACAAGAACGTCTACAACGTCCAAGAGTACGGCACCAAGGACGCCGTCGCGCTGGGTGTCGTCGACGGGCAGAACACTCGCATCGAATCGCCCGAGACCATCCGGGACCGCATCGACTGGTTCGAGGCCCAGACCAACACGGCTTACGACACCGTCTACGCCACCACGAACACCGAGACGTTCTACTTGCCCGTCAACAAATTTGCGGACAAGATAGAGTCTCTCGCCAACGCGGCGGCTCTGGAGACACCGGAGGCAGACCAATGACAGGACCACGAGAGCAGTTCCGACCGGAGGAGCACGAGAACGAGCATTTCCTGCTGACGACTGTCGTCGGCTCCTACCCCAAGCCCAAGTGGCACGACCGCGCCCGTGAGATGTTTGAGGACGACGAGGCCAACTTCGGGGCCGAGGAGTGGGAGGAAGCGAAAGACGACGCCTCACGACTCATCACACACGAGCATGAGCGCTGTGGCATCGACGTCGTTTGTGACGGCGAGATGCGTCGCAACGAGATGGTCGAGTACTTCGCCCACCGCATCGACGGCTACGAGTTCAACGGCCGCGTAAAAGTGTGGGGTCACAATTATTTCGACAAGCCTTCTGTCGCCGACGAGGTCGAGTACGGCGAACAGTGGCTCGTCGAGGAGTTCGAGTTCACCGACGAGGTCGCAGAACGGCCGGTCAAGGTCCCGATAACGGGGCCGTACACGCTTGCAAACTGGTCGTTCAACGAAGTCTACGACAGCGAGGAACAACTGGCCTACGAACTGGCGGAGCTAGTCAACGAAGAGATAGAGGCGCTGGTCGAGGCCGGTGCGCGCTACATCCAGATAGACGAACCCGCCCTCGCGACGACGCCTGACGACCACGCTATCGTCGGGGAGTGTCTCGAACGCATCGTCGACGAAATCCCCGACGACGTGCGACTTGGTCTGCACGTCTGTTACGGTGACTACTCCCGAATCTATCCCGAGATTCTGGACTACCCCGTCCACGAGTACGATCTGGAACTCGCCAACGGCAACTACGAACAGCTTGACGTGTTCAAGGACCACGAGTTCACCAAGGACTTCGCCATGGGTGTGCTGGACGCCCACACCGCGGAAGTCGAGTCCGTCGAGGCGATCAAGGAAAACATCAAGAAGGGTCTGGAAGTCGTCCCGCCCGAGCGTCTGACAGTCTCGCCCGACTGTGGCGTGAAACTCCTCCCTCGCGAGATCGCTCGCGGCAAGATGGAGAATATGGTTACTGCCGCTCGCGAGGTCGAACAGGAACTCGACGCTGGCGAGATCGATGTGGTCGCCAGCAGTGGTGCGGAAGTGAGCGCCGACGACTAATCGCCCCGTCGAGGTGCGTCCAACGAGTTCCTGATACGGTCGGTTGTAACGATTTACCGGTGATTTTCCGTGTCGGGTTCGGCAAATCCCGGCAATGGCTTACAACTGACCGTATGACCAAACAACTGCGGTTCTCTTTCCGTCGAGAGAATCACTGGATCGAGATTGGCGACCAGACGGCTAGCTGAAAGGCATCTGAGCTGGTTCGACGATAAACGAACACTGAATCGACCAACGCATAAATTTAAAATAATCTGAGTAATTATAATCTACTTATATTTATCGGATAAAGTTGTCTATTAGGATCTCATAGTGCTATTTTTTCGTATTTCCTTTGTGGACATGTATTCTTCTTCTGACCATTTTTACTGGGAAAGAGTTTAGTTACACTCGAAAGATATCACAGACGAGATATCCGATGACCGACGAAACACACCTCCGGGCGGAACTATATCTTCGCGGCGATACGTACAGCACATTCGACGCCCAACAGCAGGTTCTGAATCGGGTCGACCGTCTGGAGGCCAACGGCGTGTTCTCCGAGTCGATGGTGACCGGCAAGTGGCAGCGTATCCGGACGATGGCCGAAGACACCCGTTCGGGCGCGCTCGCAACCTACGAAGAGTTTGCCGACTGGGCAAACCGCAACGGATCGTCGCTGGAGCCAGCCTTCGAACAGCGCACACGCACCTACGTCGGGATGGACCGTGTCGACGAGGTGGTCGTCTTCCCGGTTGTCTCATTGGCGATCTACGACGAGACACAGCTACAAGCCGTGTTCCCGTGTGCGGACGACGAACACGTTTACACCGTCGGAGACGCGTTAGAGGCTTTCGAGCGCGGTAACGAGGCGTGGCTCGCCCAGTTCGACACTGTCTCTGTCGACCGGACGGCGCCGCTGCTCGAATCCGGTGTCGAAGCGCTTGCGTAGACACGCCGGCACCGGTCAGCGAATCTCCTAAACACGCCCAAATTCAGCTTCTCAGTGCCTCTACCGGCTCCTCGCTTGCGGCCTTCCACGCTGGGTAAAGTCCACTGATAATACTTACAAGGATGGCAAAGCTGAACGCAGCAACCAGATACCCCAAGTTTGGCAACCGGAACAGTGCCGTCGCGTCATCGACCGTGAAGTGATTGATCGCTAAGCCGGCGAACACGCTCAAAACTGTCCCGACAACTCCGCCGAGCACGCCAAGCAGCGCCGCCTCCATCAGCATCACCTTCAATATGTCCAGTTTCTGGTAGCCAACTGCCCGGAGCACACCGATTTCCTCGCGTCGCTCGACGGTCGACATGAGCATGACGTTGAGGATAGAGATGCCTGCTACAAACAAGGATATTGCGGCGATGCCGACCAGAACCGTGTTGATGACTTGGAACTGCTCGTTGATCCGGTCGACGATATCCCCAAACTCTTCGACGCTGACCCGCTCCTCGCGGTTATTAAGCGCATCCCGAATTGCCATTGCTGTCTCGTTAGCCTGGCGCCCGGACTCCGCGGTTACGTACACCTGCCCATAGACCCGTTCGCCGTACGTGTTCGCCGGCACAATAATGCTGGTTCCGGGACTGAGTGGCGAAAACGAGTCCGACGATTCGAGGACAGCGCGGATTCTGACAGATGTCCCGTTGATGAGGATGGTGTTGCCCGGCTTGAGGTCGTACTCGTCGGCAATCTCCTCCCCAACGAGCGCACCGCTCTGGAAGGGATCTGGAATTCGGCCACGAGAGGCGTCGTACACTATGCTGGGGTTCTGGATGCCTTCTACCAGCTCCGACTGGTTTTGCCCCCGCTGGAACGCGACCGGTTTGACAAATCGTTTGACAGGTGTTACTGCAGTCGTGGGATCCGACACTCTGCGTATCTCACGTACGTCTCGCTCGGTGAGGTTCTGAACTCCGGCCTCTCGATTCCCCGAAACGGACAGCTGATTTCCGATATCGCCGAAGCTCTGGGTGAAAGAGTACTGCAAGGCGACACCGAACATCCCCAACGAAGCGATGGCGACGACGCCGATAACGATGCCGAGCGACGCGAGCACTGAGCGCGCTTTCGTCCGCGTCAGATTGCGCTGGGCCATTAACACCGAGGGGAAACGACGGTAAAG
>JAQCNK010000148.1 GCA_028275075.1 Haloarcula sp.
TCCGATGGGCGAAAGTCCAGAAAGGCTGGCAGATTCAGTGGAGGTGTCCTCACTCGTTGTGGTTTTTTCAGCCGTCGTGTTCTTACCTTCGTAGAGGTCACGTCGGCTCTGAACCCACTGATCTTCCTGTGGGACAGGGTCGATAGTGATAGTCGATCCGTTCTGTCCAAGACTGACCTCGTCGATGACGTTGGACTTTCGTGGTGGCGGCGCGGTATCGTCTGCTCCCGAACAGCCGGCAAGTGCTGTGAGTCCGCTGACTGCGATAATACCGCTCGTGTTAAGCAAGTCGCGCCGTTCCATTGTAATGTTGCTCTGTTGAGTGTAGTTGCTTTGGCGGAGTCATTTCAAAGACGCGGATTCTAAGCATGCGCGGTCAGAACCGACAGCGTCGTAATCCTGCTCGGTTGAAAGAGTGCGCTCCTCGCTGCTTGTGACGGGCTCGGTATGAACTGCGTCGAATGGTGTGAGCTCGTACTCACCGAGGAACGCTGCGGCGACCAGAACCGCGTCCTTGTGTTCTTTCGGTACGATCGGAACTGGTTCGAACATGTTGGTGATCGCACGCGGCGCGCCGGTCTTATATTTGACAGTCTCATGCTCGTGGAGCAACACAAGCAGTTCGGCGCATGCGAGTATCGATGTATAGATGACATCGCGCTCGTCAGTGGTGTGGATTGCGGCCTCCTGAAGCCAGTCATTGCTTCGCATTAACGCTGTGAGAAAGTCGGTTTCGACATACGCAGCCGTCTTTCACCGCTTGGGATTACGCTTCTGCTTCCTCTCGGACCTCTCGAGAGAGCGCATCACTCGCATCTGGATTTAAATCGGTGGGTTCCGTCTCTTCCGGGTCGAGAACAGGTATCCGATCGATTTCAGCGGCGACCGCCCGACGGAGTTGGGAGACTCGGTTGAGATTCTTCTTATCGGCGTTAATGATAAACAGCCTATCGCCAGAACGACCGCAGTCGCGGCCGCGGCGACCAGCAACCCTACGGAACGGGACAAGCCAGCGTGTCCCTGAAACCCGTCGATCGTCGCATAACTGCGTACATATCGCCACAGAGCCCACATGGGTTCTGACGTGATGTCTTCCCCGCAGTGAACGGTGAGGTTTTCTGAGCCATAGATGGTGCGTTTGCTGGTCTACGACGCGGCTTGCTCTCTCGTATGGAACATCCAGATCTCGCGGTCAAACAGGTTACGCTCTCCTGTAGGCGATTGTTGATTCAGTTGTTTTGAAGCTGGTGGAGATGAGTGATGACCGGTGGACCGTTCGGATAGCTAACTCTCATCTCGGTCGCTTAATGTCAAAATAATAAGACAAAACTACATCAACAATGTGCTATACAGGAGTGTGTTGAATATAATGTGAATTTTCAGCTATCGGAACCACGAGATTACTGAGCCAGCCAAGAGGAACAGACCGACAGTGATCAACGCCCCACCTGCCCACAGCGACTCGTCGATCATGAGCACGCCGGCTGCTGTCGCCACGGCCCCGATCACAAATGCAAGGACCTTCCATACGCTATTTGGAATGAATTCGACGACAGCATCAAGAAGCAACCCAAGAATCTCATCTATCATGGTCCGGTAGTGTATACTGTGTGAGTATATTTCTGACTAAGAAGTTGGGCACTATCTCAGAATGAGCAAACAGAGCCAGAGGTTAGCTGCTAGCAGAACATATTCGCTCCGCGCTCGCGGAAATGCTAGTGTCGATGCTATCTTATTCTCACCGGCTGTAGATTGCGATATGCGTCCCGCCCTCCGATATGCGGCTTCGATAGCTGTTGGACTGGCTGTAGCGATTCCTGTCGGAGAATTGGCTTCGGGAGACTGGCTTATCACAATCTCGCTGATACCGCTCTATGCAACTACGACATCGATGGGTATTGCGCATCGCGAGCGGTGGATGCAATCCAATGATGATTCCCCGTCAAGACTGGGGGCCGCTGTTGGCGGGATTGGCGCACTCACCGGGGGCGCACTTATCCGGACATCGATACCAGCCGCTACCGCTGGATTCGGGTTGCTATTGCTCGGTATGGCGGCAGCCATCGCGATGGTTGATAAGCGTGGATGATTCTCATAGAGATCCAAGGCGGAAACCCACGGCTTCAGTCGTGGGTACCTGACACAACGGGGCGATCTCCGGGGACGCTCCTGGATTGTGACCCTACGGCTAACGCTCTCTATTCAAGATTGACGCTCGGATCAACAGCGGAGAAATAGAATTTTGGGAGCTACTGCCACGAATCAAAGACCGAATCGAGAAGACAAATTTCGAGACAACTGACCTCTCTTTCCGCTGATTTCGCTACTGTCGCTACCGGCATCACTAGTTCAGACTCGCATGTTGCTATATCACCAATAATGGAAAATTAGGTAAACACGGGGCTACGATCTGAGCGCGAAGGTGTGAGTAACGACCCGGAACCCGGATTTCTTTACGATTGGCACATTTGAAACAGAAAGACCACACTGGGCTTGACCTCCCTCGACCAAATGAACGAGCCGCTCTCCTGTGTGAGATTGTTGATTCAGTTATTGCTCCCCTGTTGAGTGTTTAGTCGAGTTCGAAGTGTGGTTCGGCTTTTGAGAGACGTGAGTGATACAGGCCGTCTGCCCCGTCTTCGTCGCCGTAGTAGGGCCGCAGGTGGAGGTCCGAACGACCTCCACCTGCTGGGGAAGGACGTCGAGAACGTCTTTCTGAAGGAGCGCGTTCCGACTTGCTCAAGCGTCTCAAGATCGAATTCGGTGCGGAAATGGGAGAGAACCGAATTTTCGTGGGGAGCATCTTCGCTTTTCTCACAGAGCGTTGAGACCGAGGTCCCGTCGGCGCACGCGCCGGAGGGGTCCTCGTAGATGTCTTCAGCATCGAGTTCAGCGTTTTTAGTGGGTGTGAGAGCGACTTCCTCGTCAATGGAGTTGACGAGGAAGCGAAGAAGTTGGTCCTCGTGGATTTCACCGTCTGCTTGCTTGGTATTAGACACATCTTCAGTAAGTAGACATCTCAACTAACCGGCTTTGTGATGTACTGAGTATAGCGTTTTAGTGGCGTAGTAGTTTTGACACTGTCGTTAGTATTCGTCAATGAATTTGTTTGGGCAATCCGACATCCTAGCGCCAGCACAGCTGTTTGTGGCGCCATCAGTAGGAGAGCAATCCCATAGTGTCTGGTGTATACCTTTTTGCGAACTCCACCTGAGTCCCGCTGATCCAGACGGCCAAGCAAGTTGGAATTCGTAGAGAGGTGTCTTGGGTCTATCGTCGCGAGAGTCGCTAAATTCCACATTTCACCCACAGTCTTGGCGTACGCACTGCGTACGTTCTGTGTGTTTTTCGTCGAGAGCGGCAAGGCCACAAACAGAACTTGCACATATGCCGACCGTCGATACGATAGTGGATACAACGTTCAGGCTGTTCGTCGTCGCCGGATTAACTGCGAAATACGTTGCACTCTGTACGCTCGTCGTCGGGCTGATGGGTTACTGGACAGCGGGGTCGAACGTCCGTTGGTCGCTCCGCTTCCGAGGGATGATCGTCGGGGCGTGTGCGGCACTCGTAGCGATCTTCGGCCTCGCCGCATTCTACGACCTCGTCGCGTACGTCATGGCCGGTTCAGAGTTCCTCCCGCCGGGCTGGCCGTATGGAGCTGATGGTGCTAGCGAGTTACTACCGATTGCACAGGCGGCCTCCGGGATGCTCTCGTTTCTGGGACTGGCCTCATTCTCACTCGGAGCGGCGCTGTGGGCTGCAGGCGGACCGTACAGCCAGACACGAACTCGTGGATACCACGGTGTCATCTACGGTCTTGTGATGATCGGCGTCTCGATGGGCGGGACTCTTTTCACTGTCTTCACGAGTGTGTTCACCTCGTTATAGAGCCGTCAGAGATCCTCTGGCTGCCATAGAAAAAGGCGGTGCCAGGGGTGCGGCTCACAGTATTGGATAGCATCAGTGGGAAGAGTCGAATGAGACGTGTGCGAAACGTCGAATAAGATGTAGGGGAGGCTGGTGACCGCCACTCGGGAGTTATCGCTGGGAGACGCTAGTCGTCGTGTTTGATGACTGCCTCGGTCCGAACCGACGGTTCGAAGTCATCATATTCAGCCGACGTCTCACTCATCCTCGGAACAACGTTCCAGATGACGCTGTAGTTCTGGTAGATCTCGTCGGTCGTAGGGAATTCCAGCCAGTCAAGCAGCTCGTTCACCGCTTCGTCGTATGACTGGTCGTCTAAGAGTTCTCGATTGCTGTACGCGAGCAGGCGATCGCGGGTCCGTTCGCTGACCGGAATCGACTTTCTGCTCATAATTGGGACGACCTCCTCGTGAGGACAAGGTCGTTGGATGGAGTCTTGGATTCCATTTGACGTCACTATCCGTGTTGACTACCAGTCGGGTACCGCGACTACAAATTCGAATGCATGCTCGTTGCTAGCAGTCTTAACTCTTGCTCTAAACCCCACAGAAACCGCATTTAACCGGGTCAGACCGGCAATGTGCGCGGTGCGTACCCGTACGCATTGCGCAAGTTTGCGCAGTGCGCACAGTTGAAACTAAAATTACGTCCGCCCGACAACGTCAGTCGTGCAATGAACCTCAAGCACGCCGCCAAGCGACTGCCGAACCGCCTCGCATACCTCAAGCCAGCTGTGAGCTCCAACGTCGTCTTCATCACGACTTTTGTTGCCCTCGTGTTCTTCACTGGCGGTGCCGCTGCACAAGCGCCGACCGGTGGAGCGGGCGGGACGGGGTCAACGGCTGGCTGGGAGACGATCCTCGATAATCTGTACAACGTCCTCTACATCACACTCCAGTACGTCGGGTTGACCGTCTTGGTACTGGGGTTCATCGTCTGGCTCACCGCACGGAATAATTCACAGCGTTCCGAAACCGGCATGAAGCTCACGATGGGCGGCGGCGCGATGGTGGTCGCATACTTCGGGCTGGGTGCGCTCGTCTCCTTGCTCGAGTTCATCGCGGGGTGATACCCCGTTCACGCCCAGCACAGCTCCCGACCACCCCGTCATTCCCCTCTTGCATGAGTACACGACGCCGCCAGCGCCACATCTCGACGACCGACCGCCAGACGAATAGCCCGATCCCCGGGAGACATCAACGGAGGCCCCACCGTGACTGAGCCGGACCAGTCGGACCGTCGTGGCCGCGTCCCGAGCGTCAGCGACGACGAAATTCGCACGGCGGTCGCCGCCCGCCTGCACGGGACCGACGCGAGTCCCGAGACGACTGGGGACGAGGACGGACAGTACTCCGCCGAACGCACCAAAGAGGTCGGGCAGAAGACATCTGACACCGTCACGGACCCAACAGCGGACCCGCCGGACGGCGACGGTTCCGGTGGAAGCGGGTCGGATGAATCCCTGGGTGACGCGGAGCCGGACGACACGACGCGGCCGTTCATCAAGATCACACCGGCCCGTGAACAGGTCACGCCCGGCCACGTGGTCAAAGCGCTATACGGGCTCTACCGGACCGGCAGTGGCCGTCAGATGCCGCTCGGCCTCGAACAGCGACTATCATTCATCAGCACCCACCTGACCTTCGAGTTTGTAATTCACAAACCGCGAGCTACCCAGCGGTTCGACTTCTACCTCGGTGTTCGACCCTACGAGCGGGAAGCCTTCGAGACACTAGCGGCGAACGTCCGGGCGATGTATCCCGAGTCGTTCCGCTTCGAGATCGTCCCGTTCTCTGTCACGGAGGTGTTCGAGCCGTCCGATTTGAAAGCAACCGCACAGCTCGCGGCATTCGAGGGCATCGAGGAACTCGGCCAACTGGAGGGATTCGAGCCGTTCGATGTCGACACAGATCACCCGCTGGTGAACGAGACATCCCGTGCGCTCGACGAGAATGGCCCACCAGAACTGGTCCGGTGGCACGGCGTCGAGACGAAGAATAACGACTGGATGACGCTGCTGTCGCGGTTCAGCGAACTCTCACTCGACGGTGACGACGGCTACCGCTCGCCGCTGAGTGTCCTCCTTGAGCAGGCGCTCGCGACTGATGAGCCGTTCGTCTATCAGGTGGTGTTCACGCCGAAGCACGACTGGACGAAGGACGCCGAACGCCACAAGCGCAACCTCAAGACGGGAACGACCGGCATGTGGAGCGCGTTCAAACAGGAAGCCGCGGCGACACTGCTCGGGACCTCCGAGGAAGAGCGTCGCCAGCGACACCGACCAGATACGCCCGAGCAGATCGGCGGTACCATCAGCGGGCCGGACGCCAGTGGGCAGTCCACACAGCATAGCCGGATGGGCCAGGTCGACCTCAAACAACCCGCCGTCACCTTCGATGTCTCGCTCCGGGCTGCTGGCGACACAGCCGTCATCAGTGGCATCGCAGGGGCGTTCACCGCGCTTAGCGGACCGTATTACGGAATCGAAGGGAACGTACTGGGCGAGGACGATCGCGAGTACGGTCGACTCACTACCGCCGGCATAGGACGGGTCGGAGTCAGAGGCCGATTCAGTGACGCCGCGCCGGTGATCGTCGCCAGCCCGGATGAGCTCGCGAACTTCGTCACAGTTCCGAGTACCGGGGCGCTCCCGAAACCGAGCCGTGGCGCATCCGGTGGGACACCAGATGTCCGGTCACCGCTGACCGCGACCAACGAGGAACTTCTCCGAACCTTCGACACCGGGATGTGTATCGGTGAGGCCGAGACGGCTGCACTTTCGCGCCTGAACATCCCGGTTCACCTCACCGCCGAACAGCTCATCCACCATGTCCTTCGGGCGTCGACGACGGGCAGCGGGAAGACCACCGCGATGGTGAACGACGCCCTGACTGCCTACGAGCAACTCGACGGCCCAATCTTCATCTTCGACAAGAAGGGCGGCAGCATGGCCAGCGAGTACAAGCGCGCGCACTTTCACCGGTTCGGCAACCTCGACGACATCGTCCACCTGCCGGTGCCGGGACCGAACGGCGAACTGCCGGCGTTCCCGTTCTTCGACATTCGGCCGCAACTCGCCGCCGGCGTCTCACGAGAGGCCGCCGTCCAAGAGAAGGTCGACCGCTACAACGAACTGCTCGCGTACGTCCTCGGCGAGGAACAGCACAATCAGGCGTTCGTCGCTCAAGAGATCCTCTCGAACCTCATCGTCGCGCTGTTCGACCCCGTGTACGGCGAGGATGCATATGCGATCAGCGACCTGCTGGCGGCGGCCACCGAAATGCAAGCGGCCGTGCCAGGGATACAGCGAGCACAACGCGGAGGAGATGAAATACAGGCCGATGAGTACCTCCCAGCCGTCGTCGACAGCGATCTTGCCATAGCACTGGAGAGACACTTTAGTGCGGAGCCACGCCGGTTTGCGACCTCTATCGACGCGGTGCTGAACC
>JAQCNK010000154.1 GCA_028275075.1 Haloarcula sp.
AGCCTCGCTTTCGATGGCGTCGTGGGGCCCCACCGGCCCGTGAGTTGGGCACGCGCCCGCGATAGGCGTGTCGTTGAGACAACAGTGGCGCCGCTGAGACACAATGAGGCCGGTAATGAGCGGCTCACCACAGCGTCGACAGCAAAGCGTCATACCCTGACTTCGCGGCCGACACTGTTACAGCTACCGGCGACGTTGTCTGCCGAAGGGCGCCACGCTGCCGGACCGTTCAAGATGCTGGCATCATACAACAGAATATGTATCTCGCTGATGAGGCTTGGCCGGATCTCGAGTCGTATTTCGAATCTGAGTCGCTCGCGTTGGTCCCGCTGGGGTCGACCGAACAGCACGGTCCACACTTGCCTGGGGGAACTGACCACATCATCGCCGAGTCTTTTGCCCGCGCTGCGGCCGCGGAGACGGGCTATCTCTGTACCCCCACGATCAACGTCGGCGTCAGCCCCCACCACCGGCAGTTCCATGGGACGATGTGGGCAGATGCCCCGGCGTTTCGCGACTACGTCGAAAGCATCACCCGCAACCTGGCCTATCACGGTATCGACCGCGTCATCTTCGTCAACGCCCACGGCGGCAACGTCGAACATCTCCGAGAGGTCGGTCGACGTGTGCGCGATGACGGGACGATGTACGCCATCGAATGGATGTGGGACGAATCGATCACCGAGCGAATCAACGAGGTGTTCGAGGCGCCCGGCCCTCACGGCGGCCCCAAAGAGACCTCGCTCATCCAGCACTTGGCCGGCGAATTGGTCCATGAAGACCGCATCGAGGCCGCGCGCGACGGTGGACTCACCGAGTTCGACGAGTGCACAATCAGCAAGTACGGCGCGACCACGTTCTACGACGCTATCGAAACCACCGACAACGGCGTGTTTGGCGATCAGACCGATGCGTCGGCGGCCGTCGGTGAGGAACTGTTCGAGGCGGCGCTGGAGAAGCTCTGTAAGCTCTGTCGATGGCTCGCAGACCAGCCCTTCGAGACCCTCACACCCGAGCCGCACGTGTAGGCTTATGATCCCCCCGACACCATGTAGAACTATCATGCACGAACACCCAGGCAGAGTGGAGGGCAACCGATGAACACACTTGACGAGATCGAGCGCGCGATAAAAGACACGGCGCACTACGTCAGCACAAACCTCGCGAACTACGCCCACCGGTCCGCGGGCGAGAACCCGAGCGGCGAGGCACAGGTCGGCGGCGACGTCTGGGCCGATGACCTCTTTTTCGATTCCCTCTCCGACATCGAGGAGGTCGGCGGCTACGCGAGCGAGGAACGGGAGGAAGTCGTCGACCTCGGAGAGGGGTACACCATCGCCATCGATCCGCTGGACGGCTCCTCGAATCTGGCGTCGAACAACTCCGTGGGGACGATCGTCGGCGTCTACGACAGCGAGCTGCCCGCGAGCGGTCGCACGCTCGTGGGATCGATGATGGTGCTGTACGGCCCCTACACGACGCTGACAGTCGCCAGACACGACCGCGACGTCGTCCAGGAGTACCTGCTCCGGGACGGCCACAGCGAGCGGTGGGGGACGTTCACCCAGCCCGACGACCCGACCGTCCTCGGGATGGCCGGGAAGTGGAGCCAACGAAGCGACACGATGAACGAGGTCGCCAAGGAGCTCTCGCGCGAGCTAAAGCCCCGCTATGGCGGCGCGACGGTGGCAGACCTGGCGCAGGTGCTAGAGTACGGCGGCCTCTTTGGCTATCCGGCCACGGACAAGTATCCCGACGGGAAGCTCCGCATCCACTTCGAGGCGGGCCCGCTCGCGTACCTCGTCGAGGCCGCCGGCGGCGCCTCCTCGGACGGGAGCCAGTCGCTGCTGGACGTCGAGCCCGACGAGATACACGGCCGAACGCAGACCTTCCTCGGCAACGAGTCGCTGATACAGCGGCTCGAAGACGGGCTGGCGGAATAAGCTGACCGCCGCCGCGTACCGACCCACGTCTCAGACGGTCTTGTAGTCCCCGAGCCGCGTCCCGTCGAGGAGAAACGCCTCCGCGTCGACCAGCCCAGTAGGCAGAAACGGTGCGAGAAAGTCCTGTCCCGGGACGTTGACCCATGTCCCTCCCGAGCGGTCGTTAAATGCCGGAAAGACGACCAGATCACCAGTCAGATCGAGTGGCCGGTCGTACTGCGAGTCGAAGGGAGCCCCGGCGATCGACCCTCGCAGCCAGGCTCGCTCTTTCCGGTTCCCGCCAACTTCGTCTTCTAACCTGACCACCGGGTGCTCGTGACCGACACAGACGACAGCCGATTCGAGAACCGCCGGCGACGGCCAGGTGTGGCCGTGGGCGAACCCCACGTCACCGACGGTGGTTCCGTGGCCCGGGGTCACGGTCACGTCGGCGTCGATAGTGTCGAGGAGGGGTTCGAGCTCCCCATCGTGATTGCCTTTCACGAGTGTTACTGGTACGTCGAGGACCGAGAACAGGGTAGTGAGTTCGTCTCGCTCGGCCTCGAACGGCGAGCCAATGGCGTGTCCGAGGTCGCCGACAACGACCAGCCGGTCGGCGTCGACGCGGTCAAGAGCGGCGCACACCCGCTCTCGGCGCTCGCTCGCGGCCGAGCGGAGTTCGACCCCGTCGTACCGCAGTCCGGCTTCGATTCCGGCGTGGTAGTCCGCCAGCGCGAGCAGCCGCTGTCCGTCGGTCTCGACGACCGCGGCTGGGACGCCCGGAACGGGTTCTACCTGCATCGCTGGCCGGTACGCGACCGCGAGAGAAAAGCGACGCGGCTCGGGGCCGCTGTTCAGATAGGCGTCAGCTTGTCGTCATCGGGCTCGTAACAGCGCCCACCCATCAGCGCGTCCTGGATAGCATCCTCGACCGCCGCGCGGTCGGCACCGTAGGTGTCTATGACGTCGGTGATGACGGCCTCGCGGTCCGCGCCGCTCCCATCGTTCAGATCGGTCATGACGTTCATCACCGCGTCTTCGAGGGCGACATCCTCGGCCGGCGGTTCCGCGGCCGCTTCGCCACCGGGCGCCTCAGCCGCGGTCGAACCGTCTCCCTCGGACGCCGGTTCGGCGTCGTCGAGTCCGTCTGGGCCGGCTCCCGACGACGCTTCGGGCTCGGCAAGGTCCTCGGGGTCAGGCGTCTCTATGTCGGCCTCGCCGGCGTCGTCGACCTCCGTCCCGCTCTGGAAGTCGGTGCCGTACTCTTCCTCTATCTCGTCGCGCTCATCCTCATCGAGTTCGAACTCCGTGTCGAAGTCACCGACCTCATCGTCCGACTCGGTGTCGGCAGCCGTGGCGGTATCGACAGTCGAATCCGGCTCTGTCGTACCAGTGTCGAGGGCGTCGTCGCCGGCGGTGTCGGAATCGCCCAGCGTGCCGGCACTCCCATCGCCGACGCTGTCCGCTGTCGACTCGGCCTCCGGATCCGTCGACACCGGTTCCGACGCCGTTGGCTCCGACTGCCGGTCGGTGTCGGTAGTGGTCGACACGTCGGTCATTTCCGTCGAGGGGGCGTCGTCTGGGTCAGCCGACGCGGCCGTCTCTGCCGGTTCGCTGGCCTCACCGGTCCCGACTGTCGAGGATGGCTCTGTCTCCGTTAACTGCTCGTCGCTCGGCGCTTCCACTTCCATCGTCGCCAGTGTCGCCAGCGGGCCGTCCGTCCCGTCACTGGGCGACCGCGACAGCGAACCAGCCTCGTCGCGCTCGCCAGCGACGACGCGGGCGGCGTTGAGCGCCAGATCTCGCACCGCCTGCAGGTAGTCGCCGGTCGTGTCGTAGTAGTCCAGTGCCAGCGTCGCGCCGGCCGCGTCGCTCTCGGAGATGCTAGCGTCAACGAGCGCCTGACGGAGCGTCTCCCCTGAGAGGTCAGCCTGTCGGGCGCTGGCGAGCCGGTCGATGCGCGCGACAGTCTGCTCGGCAGCCTGGACCACCCAACGGTCGCGCGTGTCAGCGTCGACCTCACTGATTGATTCCGGGCGAACCGAGGTGAACACGCGGTCGCCGTCGTCGGGCTCGAAGGTCCGGGCCTTCCCGGTGACCGACACGAACAGCGGTGGCGTGGCGGCTTCCAGAAACGCCAGCGCTTCTGGCTGGTACTGGCCCGCATAGACGACGAACGCGCCGGTCGGATCGACGATTCGGGCCCGCAACACGTCGTCGTTGACCTGCTCCAGTTCGGTCAGGACACCGACGACGAACATGCGATTGACCCGCGCGCCTGTGGGGGTAACGACGTAGTTCGGGGCGCGCTCCTCGTCGGACTCGGCGTAGGAGAACTCCGCGTCCTCGAACTCCGCGGCGAAGAGTCGATGAGCGACCTCACGGCGTCCCGGCCCGCTGTCGCCTGACTCACTCATGCCTCGACCTCCGAGAGCAGGGCCTTCGCACGCTCAGCCGGGTCAGCCGTCGACTCTTCGAACTCGCTGGCATTGAGATTGGCGCCGTACTCGTCGACGGACAGCGAGCCGCGGACGACATACTCCCGCCCGACAACGCGCTCGGCAATGCGGTCGGCCACGACGGACTTGTCCATCGCGTCGCGGGCGTGCTCGCGGGCCTCGGCAAGGCCGCCGCCGTAGATCTCCGTAGTGAGGTCGTCGTCGAGGATGAGCGTCACCGTCGCCGTGCCGTCGTCGAGAATCGCTTTCGTTCGCAAGTCGTCCTCTCCCTCAACGGCGCCGTGAGACCGACACTGGCCGCTCTGGACGACGCGACCACACTCCGGGCACCGCTCGATGAGCCCGGACCCGTCGCGTATCTGGATGACGTTGCCGACGAGTTCGACATCGAACTGACCACCGCTCTCGACGGCGTCCTCGACAGACATACGTGGCGCGTCCTCCGCTACGGATATCCGTTCCGACAGCGGCGTGACTGCCGAGAACTCCGAGATGTTCACCGACGGCGCGCCGCGGAACTCCCGGACAAACGTCTCCTCGATGCGGACCGACGCACCGACTTCGATTTCGGCGTGTGGCTCCCAATCGGTGAAGGGGAGCCGACCGGTTTCGTCGCCCAACACACCACTGAGGATGTCGGTCTCGCCGTTTCGGCCGTCGATAGTCTTTGTCTCGCACTCCAGAACCTGCACGTCGACAGTGATGCCGCGGTCGCCGGGTTCGAGATCCCGGAGATCCGCCTCGCCACCGACCGCCGCGTCGATATCGAGCGTCTCGTCGACAGCTGTCGCGTCGGTGCTCTCACCGAGGTTGAGTTCGGGCTTGCCGTCCCACTCTCGCACGCCGGCATTACCGAACTGCACGGTCTGGCCGGGGTTGAGATCGCCCTCGAACCCGTCCCACGCCGTGTAGGAGATGGCTCCCGTCTCGTCGGCGAGTTCCCCCTCACGGATGACGTGTTCGTCCCCGTTGTACTGGATAGAGCGGCGACCCGACGTAAGTACCACCGCGGTGACGGTAACGTTCGAGTCGTCAGTGCTGACCTCGTCGATGGCCTTGCTGGACGGGCCGCTCCCGCCGCCCCCGCCGTCGCCGTATTTCCGGCGGAGGCTCTGTTTGGCCTCGTCCATCGGCACCGAGTAGTTCACCAGGTTCTCCAAGTCGCGTTTGACCTCCTCTTTGTTGACATCGAGGTCGGAGGCGAGTTCCTCGACATGATCTTCGAGAGACATCGATGGAGGGTTCGAGAGGAGCACGCAAAAGAGTTTGTGGCCGGGGCGACGAGAAGATCACGGCGGAGACCTCGATCCGTGGCGTTGCACCCAACCGATGACGTGGTGCGGTCGACCGCCCCGACGAAGTTCGAGTCTGTCGACCCGTATAACCGTAGCGCCCCACACCGCCGCGCCGCTTTTGCCCATCCGATCCCTGACAGTGAGTACAGTGACGTTTGACGCCGTGCTCTTCGATCTCGACGGAACGCTGATTCGGCGGACCCAAGACACTGCGGCGCTGTACGAGCGGGCCTTCGAGCGGGTTGGCGTCGATCCGTTCGCTGCTCCCGAGGCACTGTGGTCGGTGCTGGATGGGCCGCCGGATCCCGGTGACCAGGTCGGCTATCTCGGCGCCGGGTTCGCCCGACTGGCCGCCCAACACGGCCGCCACGTCGACACTGTCGCGCTCGCCGAGGCGTTCGTCGCGGAGGTCGACAACTCGCAGGTCACGTTCCGGGACGATGCCCCAGCCGCACTCGACGCCGCCTGCGAGACTGCGGCGACAGCCGTTCTCACCAACGGACCCGAACTCCGGCAGGCTGACAAAATCGGCGCTGTCGGGCTGGCCGACCGGGTCGATAGCGTGGTCTACGCCGGAGATATGCCCCGGCGAAAACCCCACGCCGCGCCGTTCGAGAAGACGGTATCGTCGCTCGGCGTGCCAGCCGACAGAGCGCTGTACGTCGGTGACTCGCTGGGATACGACGTGGCCGGCGCACACAATGCCGGGCTAGCGGCCGCCTATCTCGGTGACGAACCCACCCCGTACAGCCCCGAGTACGTGCTTGAATCGCTCGCCGACCTCCCCCAAATACTTCGGTGACAGCCAGATGCAACGGTCGCTAGCCACCGCTATCGTCGAACGAGATTACCCGGACCGGACTGTCGCCGAAGTGAACCCCATTGAGACTGGTCATCGACCGACCGCTGTAGTTCATTTCGACGCCAACCCGCCGCTTGTCGTCCAGCTCTCGGCGTCGATTGATGCGGTCCGGGTGGAAGTGACGCTCATCAATGCGGTCCGTGCCCGGACCGACGTGCCAGTGGCGCCGGTGGTGGCAACCGGCACCCACGACGGGC
>JAQCNK010000158.1 GCA_028275075.1 Haloarcula sp.
CCTGCTGGATGTCCCGAGCACCGGCGGGCATACTTCCCGGGGCCATCCCACCCACGTCAGCGTGATGGGCCCGTGAAACGGCGTAGCCGACGATGCGGTCGCCCGGAACAATAGGCGAGACGAGCGTCACGTCCGGCAGATGAGTCCCACCTTTGAAGGGGTCGTTCAGGACGAACACGTCGCCGGGGTCGGGGTCCCGCTCTAGCACGGTGTCGACAGCTTCTGGCATTGCTCCCAGATGGACTGGGATGTGTTCGGCCTGGGCAACCAGCCGCCCCTGGGCGTCAAACAGCGCCGTCGAACAGTCCCGGCGCTCGGTGATGTTCGGGGAGAACGCCCCCCTGACGAGTACCTCGCCCATCTCTTCGGCCACACTTTCGAGTTGATTACGGAGGATTTCGAGTTCGATTGCGTCGATGTCGGCTGTCGCGTCGTCGACAGTCATTCGGTTGCCTCCAGTCGAAGCGTCCCCCGCTGGTCGGCGGTCACCGACCAGCCCGGCGGGGCGACGACGGTGCTTTCACCACCCGCGACGATTGCGGGACCGTCGACACTGGTTTCACTCGATAACCCGTCCCAGGATAGGAGCGGCGTCTCCCTGAACTCGCCGTCGAAGGAAACGTCCCGAACGCGTCGGTCAGTGGAACTGCTCGCTTCGTGGGTAAGCGACGGTAACTCGTGACCCACCGTCGCGGTCGCCCGCAGCGTGACGAGTTCAACGGCCGCGTCCAGTCGGTAGCCGCGGGCCCGCTCGTGGGCGGCGTGGAACCGCGCTGCCAACGCCTCAGGGTCGAACTCCTTGACGGCGACGCCGAGTTCGTGGCTCTGGCCGGCGTAGCGACAGTCCGCCTCGACGGAGACGGTTGCAGCCTCCGGCGCTGTCGTCTCGTCTCGGACTCGGGCTTCGAGATCGTCGAGCACTCCCCGAACGGCTTCAGGGTCGGCGGCGTCGAGCCGCGTCCGGTGGGTTCGGACGGCGTCGTTGCGCTCGTCGGCTGCCAGCAGTCCCAGCGCCGAGAGGACGCCGCTGGCTCGCGGAACGACGACTGTTTCGACCCCCAACCTGTCCGCGAGCGCGGCGGCGTGCATCGGGCCGGCGCCGCCGAAGGCCGCGATAGCAAAGTCCCGTGGGTCGTGCCCTCGTTCCGCCGTCACCGAGCGGATCGTGCGAGTCATCGTCGCGTTGGCGACGCGGTAGACACCGCGTGCGGCGTCGAGTGGCCCCTCGAGGCCGGCATCGGCCGCGAGAGAGGCGAGGGTGTCCCGTGCCGCGTCGGCGTCGAGGTCGACTTCGCCCCCAAGGGTCGTTTCGGGACCGAGATACCCCAGCACGAGCGCGGCGTCGGTCACCGTCGGCTCGGTCCCCCCGCGGCCGTAACAGGCCGGTCCGGGTTCGGACCCAGCCGATCTGGGCCCGACACGCAGGGCGCCCCCCGAATCGACCCACGCGATAGAGCCTCCGCCGGCGCCGACGGTCTCGACGTCGACCATCGGCACGCGAACGGGACGGTCGCCCACGTCGGCGTCAGTGGTGCGCTCAACCCTGCCCTCACGGACGAGCGAGACATCGCTGGAGGTCCCGCCCATGTCGAAGGTCACGAGACCGGCAACGTCGTCGGGTTCGAACGCGCTGGCACCCACGACACCTGCGGCCGGTCCCGACAGCGCCGTCGTGACGGCAGTTTCACTGACAGTGTCAATGTCTGCGATACCCCCGTTGGACTGCATCACGCGGGGCTCGGGGAGTCCCAGTTCACGGGCCTCGGTTTGAAGCTGGCCGAGATACGTCGAGAGCACCGGCGTCACGAAGGCGTCGGCCACCGTCGTCGCGGTGCGCTCGTACTCGCGGAACGTGCCCAGTACCTCGTGGCTGGCCGAGACGGGGACATCGAGTTCCGTGCGCAGAATCTCGGCGACGCGGCGTTCGTTTTCCGGGTGCGCATACGCGTGCAGCAGCGACACCGCGACGGCGTCAGCGTCGATATCGGCGGCCAGATCACGAACGGCGTCGGAGTCGACAGGCTGTTCGACGCCCCCTGGAGTCGCTCGCTCATCGAGTTCGTACCGCCGTGAGTCGGGCACGAGCGGGGCTACCCGGGCGATTGACTGGTCGTACAGATCGGGCCGAGCCTGCCGCCCGATGGATAGAACATCACCAAAACCGGCAGTCGTTACCAGCGCCGTCTCGGCTCCCCTTGTTTCCAGCAACGCGTTCGTCGCGACGGTCATCGCGTG
>JAQCNK010000159.1 GCA_028275075.1 Haloarcula sp.
TTGAACTCGGTCTGCCGCGACGCGGGTGCCCGCCCCATCGTCACGCCGGGGAACCACGATACGATGCTCGACTCGGTGTGGGATGGGCCGACCGACAGCGAGTACCGAGTGGGCGAAACACTGATTCTGCACGGCCACGAGCCACCCGAAGACGACGCCGACCGTTACATCGTGGGTCACGACCACCCGACAATCGAAATCGAGGGACAGCGACGGCCCTGCTATCTGGTCGGCGAGAACCAGTACCGCGGCGGCGAGGTCGTCATGCTCCCGTCGTTTAACAAACTCAACGCCGGTGTCAGGGTGAACACGATGTCGGCGAGCGAGTTCCAGTCGCCGCTGGTGACCGATGCCGACCGGCTGTCGCCCGTCGTATGGGACGAAGCCGCTCGGGAGACACGAGAGTTCCCGCCGCTGGGTGAGTTCCGGCGGATGCTGTAGCGGTAGGTATTTGAGCTATCGCGGAGGAAGAGCGAACATGATTCAGACCGGACCGGCACTCGCGCTCATCGCGACGACCCTCATCTGTATCGTCTTGCTCTACTTCGCGACTATCAAGTACGTCGGCGACGTGCTGCTCGACGACGAACACGACGACGGCGACCACGCCACGTAAGGCCTTACTGCAGCAACTCGGCGGCCACGCGTCCACTCTCCAGCGCGCCCTGTATCGACGACCAGCGGGTGTAGTCACCCGCCAACGCGACCGGGCCCGCTGGTGCGTCGGGGTCCGGAAGCGAGTCGCGAAAGCCCGGCGGCTGGGCAAACTGGGCCAGCGGGACGCGATCCGTTCGCAGTAGTTCGAGCGCGTCGAAGCTCGCCGCCGGATACCAGGACGACAGCGCGTTGTACACATCGGCTGCCAGATCCGCATCGTCTGCCTCCTGGGTTCCGAGGAAGGTCGCGCTGTACAGCTCCATCCCTTCGGGGGCGTACTCCGAAGCGACGGCCGACAGCGGCGCGACGGTGTTCGGTCGGTCGTCGGCCGCGTTGAGGACAATGCGCTTGCCCATGGTGGGTGCCTTGCTCGTCGGCAGGGAGAAGTACTGCGTGACACAGCCAAGCGTCTCAGACGGGATCGTATCGATACCCGTCAGGTCCGCAGCGGTCGCGGGGTCCGTAGCTACGACTGCGCTCTCGGCGGTGATGGTTTCGCTCGCCGTTCCGACAGTCACCTCGTCGCTGCCGGTGGTGCTTTCGACCGTCTCGACGGTCTGACCCGTCTCAATGATCGCGCCGGCCGCCCGAGCCCGTTCGGCGAGCTGTTCGGGCATGGCCTGCATCCCATCGGCGGGGACGAATATCTCACCTTCCGAGAGCATCTTGTAGGTGTATTCGAAGATTGCGCTGTCGGTTCCCAGCGAGCGGTCGAGCGTGATACCGCCGTAGAACGGCGCGGCGAACCGCTCGACGAACCGCTTCGAGAACCCACGGTCGGCAAGATACGTCCCGATCGACTGGCCGCCACCGTCGAGCAGCGCCGCTGGGGTTTTCCCAGCGAGTTCTCGTTGGAGCTTGAACACGCGAAGCTTGTCGGTCGTCCGAACGTCCCGGTTGAAAATGGTTTGTGGGGCCGCCGTCGGATTGCGAAGCGGGTCCGATAACACCGAGCGATTGTTCGGACTGGCGATGGTTGCGCCGGGCGTGAACGGACGAGGCGAGAGCGCTTCGACATCAAGTTCGCGCTTGACAGCGGGGTAGGCGGTAAACAGCACCTGAAACCCCTGGTCGAAGGTGTAGCCGTTCTCGTGGGCTGTCCGGACACGGCCACCGACGCCGTCGCTCGCTTCCAGCAGCGTCACGTTCCGTCCCGACTCGGCGAGGTGGCGGGCCGCGACGAGGCCGGCGAGGCCGCCACCGACGACAACGGCGTCTGTCATGCCCGACCGTTCGAACGCGTCCTAAAAGAGCGTGCTGGAGTGGACCGGACGACACTTGGGGCCGGCGTCCCGAACGTCACGTATGCAGACGACAGCCCCAGTCCGCGGGTTGAGCTGTACGGCGTGTGGTGAGTCGGCCGGTCTCTCGGAGCGGCGCTGTCCCGACTGTGGGGGCGTCCTCGCCGTCGACTTCGATGCCGACGCGGTCGCGTCGGCGGCCGACTGCCACCCGCTCCCGACCGACGCGACCGTCTCTATTGACGAGGGAGCGACGCCGCTGGTGGCCGTCCCCGATCTGGCAGATGTACTCGGGGTTAACAGCGTCGCAGTCAAGGACGAGGGCCAGAATCCAACGGGGTCGCTCGCCGACCGGAAACTCTCGCTCGCCGTCTCTGTGGCCGTCCAGCAGGGTGCCGAGCGCGTCGGGACGCCCTCGACAGGTAACGGAGCGCAGTCGGCGGCGGCGTACGCCGCCCGTGCTGACATCGATTCGAAGGGCGTCGTCCCGACACGCTGTCCGTTCCTCAACAAGGCGATGGTGAACGTCCACGGTGGCGACATGTACGTCGTCGAGGGGCGATACGAGGATGCGGTTGACGCTTTCGGCGACGGCGACGAGGAATTTACCTCGGTCGCACCGGGCCACCCGTTTCGCGTCGCCGGCGGAACCGTACTGGCACTGGAACTGCTCGCCGACTGCGAGTGGGTGGCCCCCGACGCCGTCGTCCACCCGACCGGCCACGGCGAGACGCTCGTGGGACTCCAGCGGGGATTCACCCTCGCGGTGGCCGCCGAACTCACCGACGCCGTCCCGCGCCTCTATGCCGCCCAGCCCGATTCGTGTGCGCCTATCGCTGAAGCGGTGGCCGACGGCGCGGCCGAGCCGGTCCCGGTCGAGCACCCCGACACCATCGTCGGCCCACTTGAACTGCCTGCCCCGGCGGCCGGCACCGCTGCTATCGACGCCGTTGAAACGGCCGGTGGCGGTAGCGTCACGGTCACCGACAAAGAGATTCTGCAGGCGGCTGTCGACGGCTGTGAACTCGGCCCGGAAGTCGGCGCTACGGGTGGCACCGCTGTCGCCGGTCTGCGGGCGCTGAGCGACCGCGGAGCGGTCGGTACCGACGATGACGTAGTGCTGATCAACCCCGTCGCCGGGAGCAAGGAGGCCGACCTCCTGCGTTCGCACCTGATGAGCCTCGGAATGTGACGGCGCTATCGATGGCACTAAAATTCTGGTTTGTCGCCGAGATGGGCCATCTGTGCGACGAGACTGTCACGTCGCGTCCTGCTTCGCGAGCGTGTACGCCTCCCGAACGCGCTTGAACTCCGCCTCGTCGCCGCCGTGGTCGGGATGGACCTGCTTGACGCGAGCCCGATAGGCAGACTTGAGTTCCTCCGGTGTCGCGTCCTCGCTCAGCCCGAGTTCGGCGAACGCTTCTCGTGTCGGATCGACGGGGGACTGGGATTCGGATTCCGGCTCGGGGCCGGTAGAGACAGTCGGCGTTTCGAAAGGGAGCCGCTGTCCCAGGGCCGCCCCTGGCATCTCGTGTTCGACCAGTACCGGGACGGTCGGTGAGCGGCCGATCCGGTAGAACGCCCTGGCGTCGAAGGTGATGGCTACGTCGCGGTCCGGGAGGTAGAACGCGACCATCTGGCCGGCAACCGGATGGTTCTCGGTAAACGATTCGTCGATGGCTGTCAGGTACTCACGAATCTCGGCCCGGCGACGCTCTTCACCCCCATCTCTGACTCCGCGGACCCGCCGCTTGGCGGGAAAGAGTTTGCTGGCAACGACAAAGAGTACAGCGACGACAAGACTGCCAACTACCCCCAAGAGAAGTCCAAAGACTAGCCACGCCGGTAGGCCGCTCGGGTCTACCTGCACGGATATACCTTTGGTCCCGGAGCGTAAGAAACGCCCGCTTTTATCCGATATACCGCAGATCCTCTTCAGCCGGCGACGGCGCCGACTGCTCTTCCATCTGCTGTATCTTCCTGACCACTTCCTCCATCTCGTCGGCGCGCTCTTCGAGCGGATCGAACGGGACCTCGAAGCCGACGACCGTCTGCAGAATTTCGAGGACCGCCTGGGCGCTCTTGGGATCGACCAGATAGCCCGATGTCTCGCCCATCAGACACGCGGCGGGCCGCCCGCGGCGGTCACCCAGTCCCAGCAGGAGTCCGGAGACCCCGACGATGCCGCCGGCGGGTTCTTCTTCCCGGAACTCGACGCCGGCGTCGGCAAGTCTGTCACCGAGGGCATCCCTCGTCGTCGCGCCGAGAACGTCGTACTCTTCGATGAGTTCACCAGTCGGAACACCACCGAGCGCGTACACCTCTTCGACGCCAAAGCTCTCACCGATGTCCAGGAACGTATCCGTCAGACCATAGTGGCCCTCGTTATCCTGTGCCTGGTGGTCGCCGGTGAGCACGAGCATGTCCTGTCCGTCCTGCGGTGTGACGGCGTGGAACTCTGCGCAAGCGAGCTGGGTCCGGCCGTCCTCGATACTGACCTGTGGTGGAAAATGCGTCGAGTACACCTGCCGGACGAGCTCGCTGTCGAGCTCTTCGAGCAGATGCTCGGCAGCAAGCTTCCCAACGTGTCCCACACCGGGCAACCCCTCAACCAGTACCGGGTCCGCAAGCTCTGGATCGGCGACTACGTCGGTGTCGTATTCGTTCATACGCCCTATTCGTGGCGTCGTCGCTTAAGTGAACGTCGATACTCGCCGTGGGGGTCAGCCGGGTCGAACGGCGCTGGGGCGCTGTTGACGGCGTCTGCACTGCAGTCGGGACACGTTTCAGAAAGAGTGTACACCGGACTGTCGTGTTCGGCCCGCCAGGCCGAACACACCCGGATGTCTGCTTTCATTCGTTGTCTTCGGTCCGGTCGCGGTGGAACTGAGCCGTGCCGCCCTCGGCTTCGACGACCGAGCGGGCACGGGCGGCGCTTTCTTCAAGCGCGCCCTCAGCGGTCTTGTAGTCGGGGGCCTGTACCTGAATGCGGTACTCCGGCGAGCCGACGTATGTGACTTCCAACTGGAACTCGTCAGGAATCTCACCGTTACCTTCGGCGGCCTGCAGTGCCTCCTTGATAACGTCGACGCCCGCGCTGTCCGGGCAGGTCAGATCGACGTAGCCCGTGACGTTGACGTATGGGACAGAGACGTTCGAGCGGGCGGTCTCGACAATGGCCGCAACCTCGTCGTCGGTGAGATCGGTCTCATCGAGGGCATCGTCGCCATGGATGGCGGCGGCCTCGAACCCGTCGTACAGCGAGCCAAACTCGGATAGCAACGCGTTGGCGACGGCGCTGTAGGTCTCATCGTCGACATCCTCACCCAAGGCGATTTCCATCCAGTTGTCGGCTTTCTGTTCGTTTTTCCACTCCTGGATTTTCTCCTTCCGCTGGTGGTCGTTGACGTCCTTGATCGAGAGATCAGTCTGCTGGGCGCTCTCGTCAACATCGAGCACCTTCGCGACGACCGTCTGCCCGGTGTTGACGTGGTCGCGGACGTTCTTGATCCAGCCACTCGCGACCTCGGAGATGTGACAGAGGCCACGCTTGCCCTCGTACTCCTCGAGGTCGACGAAGACACCAAAGTCCTCGATTTCGTCGACCTTGCCGACGACGAGTTCGCCCGGTTCTGGCCAGCCGCTGTATTTCATGTTACCGTGCCTCTACGACGTCGGTCACTTCGCCTTCGATAGTGGCTTTCCCACCCGTGGGGGTGGCGAGCGTGTGCCCACAGACGGCACACGAGACCTCGTTGGCGGCCTTCTCGAAGAGGGTCTGTTCGTTCTCGCAGTCCGGACAGGTGACAGTGAGGAAGCTTCCTGCCATGGTTACTCCTGGAACTCCAGTCGGCCGGCGCGCCATCCCTCTCGGAGGTGGGCCTTCCCACAGTCCGAGCAGATGTACTTCAGGTCGGTCTTCTTCGTGGGCTTGTCACCACCGGGGACCTTCGAGAACTTACCCTTGTTCCCGATACCGGTCCCTTGCCGCTTGCGCTGGCGGTCGTTGACCTTTTTCATACCGGACGAGCGGCCCGAGCGGACCTTCTCGACCTCGTGTTCGTTGTGCTCGTTACAGTGCGGACAGTACGTGTTGAAACGTCTCGGCATCTCCATAGATATCGACCTTACAGACCGATTTGGCATGACCGCTTAAAACCCCGACGGTTCGTGTTCCCCGTCATATGTTCTGGCGCCCTCTTGCGGTAGGCGACCGGTCGCTCACTGAATCTGT
>JAQCNK010000122.1 GCA_028275075.1 Haloarcula sp.
GAACTCCTCGAGACGAGCCTCGATATGGGCGTTGAGTTCCAGGCCTGCCAGATGACCATCGACCTGATGGACTACGATGAGGACGACTTCTACGACGGCGTCACCACCGGCGTCGGCGCCGCGACGGCGCTCCAAGATATGGCCGACGCGGACATCCAACTGCTCGTCTGACGCCGGGCTGGCCTCGCCCCCGTGACGACTTCTCTACGACGTCCTGTCGCTGCGCTGGTACCCGTTGTGCGTCACGCCCCGTACGCAGGGCGACGGCAGAAACTGTCTCAGACCACGACCAGCGGGAGCATCAGCGTGATACCGGCGACAACGCCACCGACCAGTTCCCGATGTCCGCCCCCCTCGAGGTTCGCACCCACCGCCAGTGCCTCCGGAATGAACTCCGCCAGAACGAGATAGACCATCGCGCCAGCGGCGAACCCGAACCCGAACGGTAAGAACGCCTTTGCCCACCGAACGAAGACGAACGCGATCACCGCACCGAGCGGCTGGGGCAACGACGAGAACACCGCAGCGCCGACCATCCGCCACTCGCTCACGCCCATCGCCCGCAGGGGAATCGAGATTGCGACACCCTCTGGAACGTTGTGGATGGAGATCGCGATCGTCATAAACACGGCCAGTACGGGCACAGCGAGCCCGAACAGCTTGACACCCCCTGCGAGCCCGAGTTCGGCGAACGACACCCCGATGGCGACCCCCTCAGGGAAGGAGTGGACCGTTAGCACCCCCAGGATGAGTACTAGTGTCCGCAGGTCGCCCTCCGCGACCGCCGCCGATACGGTCGGGGTCTCCCCGGGTGAATGGGTCGCAGTCCCTGATGTGTCGCCGGCCTCGGCGCCAGCCGGTCGGCCGTCGGGCGGTGCCTCGCTCGCCTCGATATTGGCTGGCGGCCGGGACTCCTCCGGGAGGTCGAGCCTGTCGAGGAGGGTGTCGGTGACGACGACCAGCACCACGCCGGCGACTCCGCCCGCAACGAGTAGGGCTGGAAAGCCGGTGGAGGCAGCCAACCCCTCGGAGACGAGACCAAACCCGGAGGCGGCGAGCATGATTCCGGATGCAAGTCCCCAGAGAGCGACGTTCCAGCGGTCGCTGATGTCCCCGAAAAGAAAGAACGGGAGGGCCCCGAGCCCCGTTGCCAGCGCGGTCACGATTCCGGCGACGAACACGAACGCGAGTGCCGGACCGGTCGTCATCTTGCCATCTTCAACGGTGTTCCGTGCGGGTCCTCACGTAGAAACAGCTGTCGGCACCCGCGACAAGAGAGAGATCGACCGACCGGCCGGAGCCGATCGCGCCGGCCGCGTAGGCGGATCCCGGAACCCATCTGACTGCGTTCGACCCTGCCACTCAGCCCCATTCTGAGTTCAGCGCGTCGAGCAGTCGATCGACCTCCTGGCGAGTGTTGACGGCATGGACCGACGCCCGGATGGCCTCCGGCTCTGGGAGGGCACGGATGACGATGCCGTCGGCAGCCAGCTGCTCGACTGTCGCCTTGGGGTCGTCGACGGCGATGGTCACCAGGCCCGACTCTGGGCTGGCTGGGCTCAGGAGTCGCTCGTCGGGGACACCGTCGGTCACCCGCCCCGCCAACCCTTGGATCCGGTTCGCGATACGGTCGACGCCGACCTCGTCGATCACGTCGATGGCCTCCGCAAGTGCGATATGTGGGGCCGGGCTGGCCGAGCCAACCTCGAACCGCCGTGCCCCCGCCGCGAACTCGTAGGGGTCCGCTGTCGGTGTCTCAACGCTCCGGTAGCCAACCGTGGCGGGTGTGA
>JAQCNK010000161.1 GCA_028275075.1 Haloarcula sp.
GAACTCGATACAGACAACACATACGACGGGTTCTGGACGTACGAGCAGAACATCATCGACCGCATCGATGACTATCTGACCGCGACGTATCTCGACGCCTCCAGCCTGCCCGGGCGCGCCGACTAATACTGCCTACTAGTAGTTCTCTCTGTACGTTGGCACAGCCGAGAGGATAGGCGTTCACTCTTTGTTTTCAGCGCGCTCGATACCGTTCCGGGCACGACGGAAAACCCCTCTGAGAGTCTTCGTCTCCCGACCGGTGGGATGAGCCCGTCCGACGAGTCTACGGAAGAGCCGACGGACGCGGTGGCGCTTCTCTTCGGGGTAGTCGATGGTGTCGAGGAAGTCACTGAACTCCGCCTGTAGCCCCTCGACAGCCGATTCGTCGGCTCTGGCGTGGAGATCATCGGGGTGCTGGTCGCGCTCGACGGTCAGATGCCGGAGTTCGTAGAGGACGATAGTTGCGGCCTGTCCGAGGTTCAATACCGGGTAGTCGGCGCTGGCCGGAATCGAGCAGATTTCGTCCAAGCGTTCGAGTTCGTCGTTCGTGAGTCCGACCCGTTCACGCCCGAAGACGACGCATGTGTCTGCCTCGACACCGGACAGGGAGTCGGCCAGTTCTCGGGGGGTCTTCGCGGGATACCGGATGTGGTTTGCGTCGTCTTCGTTCGTCGTCGCGGTACAGGCGACGGTGTGGTAGTTCTCGACCAGATAGTCGACGGAAACGTCGCGTGCCGCCGGCAGGATATCCTCGCGGGCCTGACCGGCGAAGCCGTAGGCCTCACCGTCGGGGTCGAGTTCCGGCGGGTCAACGAGGAGTAACTCCGACAGCCCGAAGTTCTTCATCGACCGGGCAATCGTTCCCACGTTACCCGGAGTCTCGGCGTCGACGATGGCGACCGAGATCATACGTCCAAGTCGTCGAGGTTGATCTCCATCGCGTCGAGGTCTTCCTCGCCGATACCCTCGATTTCCTCCTCGAAGCCCGGGATAGCTTCGTTTCGATCCGGGGCCTCCGGGAGCGAAGTCGGATCCTCGTCGACGTGTTCGAGCCCCTCGTAGTCCTCGGGGGCACGGTTGCCGTCGAGGAACCACTGGTGGAAGGCGTCCCGGAGTTCGATGTCGCCAGCGAACTCTGTGCCTCCCTGCTCGCGGAACCAGTACAGGAAATCCGGCTCGTGGGCCGAACACAGTACTACTTCCCCACGAGGCTCCCCGTAGATGACCTCCGCCACGTTGCACTCCTCGATGCGGTCCTCACCGTAGGCTAGCCAGCAGGCGTCACAGGGGTCGACAACGCGGTCAGCGAGGACGAGGATGCGTTGGCGGTCCTCCGGTTCCATCGTGGCCAGCGGGCGAACACGGCCGTCTTCCCCTAGTACGTCTTCGTCGAACCGCCAGCCGCGTAACCCGATGTTGACCTTGGACATACCACGAATTGAGCGACTGTGAAAGTAAAAGGGCGCGGTGTTAGGCCCAGTATGGCCGTTGCCAGGAAGAGACCTTGCTCGTGAGCCGGCTACAACGTGTCCTGCAGGGCTGAGTAAGAGAAAGCTTATACCAGAGGCGTCAAAACACTGGCTTGAAAGCCGAAAGGGCACCCGGGTAGGGGTACACGGACGTGCCATTTCGGCTCAATCCGCTTTATCTGATGCTAGTCCTACAGTGACAGCTATGGAGTTTCAGACCTGGAAACCCGTCTATGATGGGCTGCTCGCAGCGTTTGGCTACCCCCGTGAGGGGGACGAACAGGCACGGGACCGACTCGGTGAACTCGTCGATGATGCGTCCACATACAGCCCGCCGGAACTGGATCTCGACGGGAAGACAGTCGCCGTGGCCGGCGCTGGCCCGTCTCTTGAGTATGACGCCGACCGAGCGGCAGACGCCGACGCCGTGCTGGCCGCCTCGACCGCAGCCGATCGGTTAGCGGACAGTGGCGTTACCGTCGACGCGATGGTAACCGATCTGGATAAGAACCCCGGAACTGGTCGAGCGCTCACAGTATCGGAGACGCCGGTGTTCGTCCACGCACACGGTGACAACATCCCCGCCGTCGAAGCGCAGGTTCCGACGTACAACCAGGCGTACGTGGTCCCAACGACACAGGCTGCCCCGACTGAGCGGGTCCACAACTTCGGCGGGTTCACCGACGGTGATCGGGCGGCGTTTACCGCAGATCACCTGGGCGCCGCTGAAATTCGGTTCGTCGGCTGGGACTTCGACGACCCGGATGTCACAGCCGAGAAACGCGAGAAGCTTCGGTGGGCTGAGCGGCTGCTTTACTGGCTCGAAACGCGCCGTGAGGAGCGGTTCACTGTCCTTAACGGTCGACGGGACGGCATCGAGCCCCCGGCCGGAACAGAGTGATCTACGGTACTCAGTATCAGTCCGGCCGCGACCCGTCGGGGCGCCCGAGAGCATCCCGGGAAACCTCCAGCACGCTCGTCGGCGAGAGGGTCGTCTCCGTCCACGCGGGGAGTCGGTCGTCCGGCCCCGGCGCTCGGATGCTGTCGGCGTAGGACTGTACCTGTGAGCGTTCGGCCGCAGCGTCGTAGGTGAGCCCGTTGACCGCGGCGTCGGCGCCGTACTGACGGATGAGCGTGTCGGCCGCGTCGCGGTAGGCGTCCGGCAGGCGCTCGTAGTCAGGCGCCAGCCCGCGGTCCTCAAGGACACGGAACAGTGCCCCACCGACCTCCTGTGCCATCGTCGAGAGCCCGCCACGGCCCCCGACCGGCCGATGGTCGTGACGGTGCATACCCAGATCTACCTGGGCGGTGGCAGTCTGCCCGACCACGTCGTAGGCCTCGCCGAGCATCCCGATCTCCAGCCCCCAGGCCCGCTGGGCGCGGATCGAGCGGGCCGCGTCGGCGGTGAACGCGAACTCCCCGGCCAGCGGGTAGCGAAACGCCGACAGATAGGCGAGCAGGGGATCGTCGTGGTCGCCGGACAGCGCCCGCAACAGCGGCGCGACGAACAATCTGGCGAGCCGGCCAAAGAGCTGTCCGTCCTCAACACGAGCGTAGTAGCCCTTGACGAACTCGTAGCCCATGTCCAGTCCGGCGAGCAGGCGCGGGACGTGTGTCGGGGAATAGGTCGACGCGTCGGCGTCGTGGACGGCCACGTAGTCGGCTTGCTGGGCCGCCAATCCCAGCCCGAGCCAGACATCGCGTCCTTTCCCCATCGCGCCGTCCAAGCCATACTCCTCGAGCAGTGGGGCGACAGTAGGTGCGTTACACCACAGCGTCGTTACGTCGAGATCGAAGTCGGCGGCCCAGCGATCGAAAGCGGCGGCGACATCTTGGGGAGCCCGAAGCGGGACGAGGACTGTACTGGGGGCAACGGATTCGAGCGCGTCGAATACGTGTGTCGGTGTCACGGCGCTCTCGCTGTCCCCTGCAATAGGGACGACGACCGCGCTGTCGCCCTCTGGCATGGCCGGGGCCGTGTCGGTGAGGGCATGCAGCGTCGTGATTCGCTCCTGTAGGTAGTCCATATCAGTCGGTGCGGAGCGCCTCGACAACCGGTTGGACGGCTGGTTTCCCGCCGAGCTCCGCAGCCGCATTCCGGAGGGCGTCGGACCGCCCGCCGATGAGGAGTCCGTCGTCGCCGGTCGTAACGACGAGGCCGGTCGACTCGGCGACGGACGCAAGTTCGGCCGCGGCCTCCTGTCCGAGTCCGGCTACCTCGAAGACGCGAGTGACGTAGCTCTCGCTACCGTCAGTCGACGCGCCCAGCGTGTCGAGATGACGTGCGACCTCGGTAGCGTGTCGCGCATCGAGTTCGGTGACAGAGATGCCGTCGCCCGCAACGGTGGCCCGCTCGGTAAAGGCCGCACCGATCGTGGCGGCGTCGACGGTCTCTTCCACGTCGTGCGTGCGGACGATGTGTGCGCCCCGCTCGACGGCCATCGCCGTTGCCGCCAGCGAGACGGGCAGCGCCTCCTCGGTCGAGCGGTCGGCGATCGTCCGCAGGAAGTTCTTGCGGTTGATCGAGACCAGGATCGGACGACCGAAGCCACGGAACTCCCGCAGGCGCTCGAAGGTCGCGTGGTCGTCGTCGATGGTCTTGGCCTCGCTCCAGCCGCCAAAGGCCGGGTCGACGATCGTCTTCTCGGTGAGGCCGTTCTGCTTCAGCGCCTCGTACACCTGGTCGACGTAGTCGGCCGTGTCGGCCCACTCGGGGGAGTTACGCATGGCCCAGTCGGTCTCCTCGACTGCGCCGGGGCGTTCGAGGTCCGGCGGGCTCGCCATCTTCGCGACGGCAACGTCGTACTCCCGGCAGACTTCTGGCATATCTGGGTCGGCGAACCCACAGATATCGTTGACCATGTCGAACCCACCTTCGATGGCCGCCTCGGCGACCTCGGCGTAGCGGGTTTCGATTGAGTAGATCGCATCGCCGCTGACCGAATCGATGGTCTCTAGAGCGATATCTAGCCGGTCGAGTTCCGCCTCGGCAGAGAGGACATCAAGTCGTTTGTTAGCCGACTCTAGACCGATGTCGACGATGTCGGCGCCCTCGCCGATTAGTTCCTCGTCGACGTACTCGGCCGCCTCGGCCGGGTCGTCGTACACCGATGGCGAGTACGGCGACTCCTTACTGACGTTCAGCACGCCCATGATCCGTGGCGGGTGGTCGTCACCGATCGAAAGCCCTGCCGCGTCGACCGTTTGCATGACCGTTACCAAGGACTCGGGACTGTAAGCGTTGGTGTTTCCGGCACCGCCAGCAGGTTGGCCTAATACCGGTGGCTGTACATTTGCTGGGTCGGATCTGGCAAATCCTGGTACTGACTTACAGCTGACCGTATCAGTTCGGTGCCTCGGACGGGTCAAGCGGGTCGTCGTTGGTGTACTCGATGACAGCGAACTCATCGTACTCGTTCCGGTCAGTTACCGACCAGTGTGTCCCCATGTAGGGAAGCACCCGGCTAGCGGCCTTCCGCTCGGGAAGTTCGGAGATGTAGGCGCGGTCGGCGTATGGGAGGAAGGTAGCGTAGATTGACTGACCGCCGATGACGTAGCCGATGTCGTTCCGTGCCGCGACGGCGTCGACGGCCTCGCGAACAGTCGAGACGAACGTGGCGTCGGCCTCCTCGTATTCGCTTGGACTCCCCGTGAGGACGACCGGGTGGGTCCCACGAACTCGTGTCATTCCCTCGTGGGTCTTCCGCCCGACGACAACCGGGTGGTCTGCGACACGGTCCTTGTACTGCTGTTCGTCCGCCTCGTAATGCCAGGGGATAGTCTCGCCGTCGCCAATGGCGCCCGTTCTTGCTACGCCTGCGATGAGCCTGAGTTCGACCATATATTGTGTCCGGGAGCGTCGCGTAAGCGAGTGTCGGCGACATCACACAGCTCTCTCGTGGTGGCGAGTTATACGGGTCGACAGAACGATTGATAGAGCCAGACCCCGCCGAATATCTATCAGTGTCGACCCGTATACGCCAGCCTGTCACAGCATCAGTATCTGTCTTCGGTCCGTCGTCATGCCGCTATCGAACATCGGGCGCAGCAGTCACTTGGTCCGATTGCCGGCAGCGTACACGGGTCCCGCAACTCATCTGATCCGTATTCCGGGCTTGCGCGCTTTAAGCGCCTCCGTGACGATGGTTACGTTTCATCATAACTATCAACCGCGACTGGCAAATCCCAGAATCCGTCGCTTTTATAATTTCGGCAGATGCAGGAAAAATATGCGAGTTTGCCCTGTAGAGACGCCCTCCACCCATCTCCGCTGGCACCAGAATCGTTCAATCGCAGGTGATCTGCCGTGCGACGATTAATCGCCGCCACGCTAGTCGTGCTGTTGGCCGTCCCGCTGGTCGCCGCTGGGGCACAAACAAACGCCTCGATTACCGATGTCACGATCTCGCCCCAGAGCCCAGCACCGGACGAGTCGATCACGTTCACGCCGACCATTCGGAACCTCCAAGGTAGCGGTGGCGATCTAGTAATCAACAGTGTTGAGCTGCGCTCCGGCAGTTTGGGCGGCCTGCCAGTCTACACCCGCGCTAAGGATGTCGGGACGCTCTCGCCGGGTGCAGAAGTAGAGGTCCCGTTGACGCACGCGTTCTCGTCGCCGGGCAACCGGAACCTACGGGTCCACGTCGACGGCAAGAACGCCAACACGGGTGAACAAGTCGAGCTCCGGTATCCAGTCTCGTTCTCTGTCAGGGAGCGCCACCCGCAGGTGGCCCTCCACGCCGACGACTCGGTCGCCGGCGTGGCGTCGAACGGGACCGTCGAGATAGCGAACGGACTCGACACGAGTATATCGAACGTCGAGGTCACCGTCTCGAGCGAAAACGCGACCATACTTGACGGGCGGTCGGTGTTCGCATCGATCTCCCAAGGGGACGCGGAGAACGCCAAGTTCCGGTTCCGGCCCAAACAA
>JAQCNK010000171.1 GCA_028275075.1 Haloarcula sp.
CCGACGCGTCGGAGAAACGCTACGAGATGGATGTTCGTGACCACGCCGACCAATACCTTGTCGGGCAGCCCGGCTTCAGACAGCTAAAACTGCTGCACCCCAAGTCCGATGGCGACTACCTGTTGCTGGCATACTGGGACTCCGAAGAGGCCTTCGAGCAGTGGACAGAAACTGACGACTTCGAAGCAGCCCACGAGGAGTTGTTCGGAGCGATGTTTCTCGATCCAGAACACGTCGACCGGTACGAGTCGGCGACGACGCTTGAATCCCCCTGATGCTCGTGCTACGAGATTCTCATGGGGATGGGGTCGGCGCTCAAGACAAGATCGGGTTTCCCAGCCGCTGAAATCCTGTTTTTGGCGTGGTTAGGGACGCTTCTGATCGACGATGGCGGCCGTCTCGGTCTCTGCAATGAGGTCAGTGTCGGCAACGAGCGACTCGAGTTCGTCCGGCTCGTAGACCTTCTTGACGATGCAGTAGTAGTGCGACGGCGTGCCGAAGTCGTAGACGAGACTGAGGCGATCCCCCTCCCAGAGGGTCGCCTGCTCGGCGACCTCTGCAATCGTGACCTCGCTGGCCGGCGTGTCCGACGGGTTCGAGTGCTGCTGGTCTGGAACGACCCCGATGCTCGAATCCAGATACTCATCTTCGAGGCCGTACATCCGGAGATGGAAGTCGTCGAGTGTGCTAAACCGGCACACGAGTGTGTCCAGTTCCGCCATCGTGGTTTCGGGTTGAACGACGATATCGTACCACTCCTCCCGAGCACGGCCCTTCTGTTTCCATCGGAGACGATAGCCAACGTTGCCGATCTTGTCCGCTATTCCCTCCGCCTCGCGTTCGGTCTCTTTGGTGAACGTCTCACGCGTATTCGACCAGCAGTGCGAACACATTCCGTCGGGAGGATCACTCTCAAAGTCGATTTCTTCACCCCCTTCTCTGGTGACGTACTCTGCGAGCGAAAGGATATCGGTCGCGTATGATTTGGAACCGTAACTGCACATCAGTTCACCCGGTACTCTCCAGCGCAGCGAAAGCAACGCCTCATAGGGATCTTTCTCCGACACCATCTCTTCGAACTCATCGCGTTGCTCGTCCGACACCATCCGCCCGAACTCGTCGAGTTCCTCGTCGGGATCCGCACCGGCTGTATCGAGGATATGATTCGCATAGTCTTCCGGCCCGAGTAAGATCTTGAAGCGGTCAGTGAGGTCGTCGGCTATCATCACGTAGTAATTGGTTTGGCAGTCTTTCATATCGTTCGGTTTCACCCGTATTAGTGGAATGACTCATTTGCTCGGCACGCGATACGGATGTCCCATCTGAAGCGGAAAGATCTATTCCAGTCCCAATCTCGGAGTGACCGTTTACCCGGCGTTAGCATATTTTCCCTTTCACATGCCGTTCTGTAGATATTTCTCATCGAGACTGGCAGTCCAAGCTTATCGATTAGCGGGATGGATGGCTCGGGGGTACGCCCTATCGTTTTGACCTATCCACTCGTAGGTCTGACCATGACGTTCAATTCGACGTGGCACAATCTCCTCGAAAATATCGAAGAGTTACCCGCGGACGCGATACTTGTGACTCCGCTGTCGCGGAAGGCGTTTCGCGTCACCGATGTCCAGGAACACCGAGTGTTGATTCAGTACCGAGACGACGACGAGACGATTCCGCTTCAGAAAGACCAGTTCGAAACGTTATACGAGCGCATTAATGACTCTCGTGGCACGTTCGATCTTGACCGTCTGCCCCCAGACGCAGAACCGTACGCGACTGTGCTATCCCTCCATCCACGCTTCGAGATTGACGACCGAGAGGGGACGCTAACCGAAAGTGACCAATCGACTGGATCACCGTTGGTGGAAGCACAGAGCGACGGCAGTGAAGATGACGACGTTGAGCGCGAGGAACCGGATATCGACGTGTACGCCGATGCGCTGTTGCTGATTGATGCGCTTGAGCGTCACGACGTGACCCATATCGAAGGTGCGGAGACACCCGCACTAGTCAACCTCTATACGCTTCTCTCAGACGTCCAGCGCAACGCAAATGATCTCCGGAAAAATATTCGGAGCGTCCTGCTGGACCGTCTTCACCATGACCAACCTGTCTCTGGCCAGTTCGGGTCTGTCCAGCGGACTACGCGGCGAAACCGGTCGCTGAAAGACGACGAACTGGTGTTGAACGCCTTCGAGTCTGCTGGTATCGAGCGTGACCGACTAACAGCAGTGGACTCGAGCAAAGTCGACGAGGCGCTTGAAGTCACAGAACTGTCCGAGAGTGATGTCTATGAAGTTGAAACAAGCGAGTACGTACGCAAGGCCGATGTCGACGAAGAAGAGAAAGAGGGACGCCTCCAAGGCTTGAAAGACCAGCTTGCGGCCACCGAAGGCGAAGAAGCCGACGAACTCCGGGAAGAAATCGAAGAACTCGAAGATAGGATCGCCGAACTCACCGAGTTCCAATCAGGCCGGTCGTTTCACAAGTCTTCCAGCGGCGGGTAACTCTGACTGTATTCCTTAATTCGATGTACATTAGCGTCTTCCCTAATCTGGCGAAACAACAGCTAGGTATGTGATATGGGCCAATACTGACTGCTGCATATAGAGGGCAGAGGATGAGTTCAGCACGGTGGCGACTTCCACTCACTGACACCGCGCTGAATTATATCGTCGGGACAATTGCGTCTTGCTCAAACTGATTTGCTGCATACGCGCTGTCCATCTTGCACTGATCTACCTGCCAACATTCGGATAGATGGCTCTGTTTCACTGTCTTCGGTAAGAGCCGTCCCCGAATACCGCTTCCGTCCCGGATTCCTGGCAGCCAACGGAAAACACCGAAGGGGAAGATACTTCCCTGTCCTGCCCACACCGGAGGGTATGAGCACGTACACTGTTCGCGGTAGTTTCCCGGCCCGAGACGGGGCCCAGCAGTTCGAGAAGGAGGTCGAAGCGCCCAACGAGGACGTCGCCACCGAGCGCGTCTACAGCGACTTCGGCTCCCAGAACAACCTCAAGCGCACACAGATCTCCATCGACGAGGTGGCAGCATGATGGGCGGCGGTGGCGGCGGCGGCGGCGACGGTATGCAGCAGCTCCAGCAGGAGATCGAGCAGCTTGAAGAGGAGATGGAGGCCATCGACGCGGAAGTCGAGCGCCTTCAGGAGAAGAAATCCGATATCGACGACGCCATCGAGGCTATCAACGTGCTGGAGTCGGGCTCGACGGTGCAGGTTCCCATCGGTGGCGACGCATACGTCCGTGCAACGGTCGACGATATCGACGAGATCGTCGTCTCCCTGGGTGGCGGCTACGCCGCAGAGCGCGACCAGGACGGCGCCGTCGACACGCTCGAAACCAAGCAGGAGACGCTGGACGACCACATCGATGGACTGCAGGAAGACAGGATCGAAGTCGAGGGCGAGATGAGCGAACTCGAAGAGCAGGCCCAGCAGATGCAACAGCAGCAGATGCAGCAGATGATGCAACAGCAGGAAGAGCAGCAGTCCGACGAGTAAGGTCCACATGTTCGATGGACTGAAGGACAAGCTCAGCGGCTTTACCAGCGACGTCGAGGAAGACGTCGACGAGGACGCTGTCGAAGACGAGGCGACAGCCGACGCTGAAACTGAGACCGACAGCGCAGAGCAGTCGGCCGAATCGGCTAGCTCGCCCGAAACGACACCGGATACCGACACTGCTACCGAGGAGCCTGCAGAGCAGGCCGACGCCGCGGAAGCCGACACGGCAGCGACCGATGCAGCTGCGGAGCGTGACGACGAATCGGTCGACGACACTGCCGACGAGTCTGACGGTGAATCGGTCGACGATACCGCCGATGAGTCCGGAGACGGATCGGCTGCGGACGACGACAGCGGCGGACGGAGCTTCACCGAGAAGGCCAAAATCATGGCCACGGGGAAGACGGTCATCGAGGAGGAGGACCTACAGAAGCATCTGGACGACCTTGAACTCGCCCTGCTCTCTTCCGATGTCGAGATGAACGTCGCCAACGAGATTCTCAGCGGCGTCAAGGAGAACCTCTCCGGCGAGACCCGCCGCCGGCTGTCCAGTACGGGGAGTCTCGTTCAGGACGCCCTTCGCGAAGCGCTTTTCGATGTCATCAGCGTTGGGCAGTTCGACTTCGACGAGCGCGTCCGGGACGCGGACAAACCCGTCGTGATCATCTTTACCGGTGTCAACGGCGTCGGAAAGACAACGACAATCGCCAAGCTCTCGCAATACTTCGATGACCGCGGTCTCTCGACGGTGCTGGCCAACGGCGACACATACCGTGCCGGCGCTAACGAGCAACTGGAGAAACACGCCGAGAACTTGGAGAAAAAGATCATCACGCACGAGCAGGGATCGGACCCGACGGCCGTCGTGTACGACGCCGTCGAGTACGCGAAGGCCAACGATGTCGACGTGGTGCTGGGCGACACTGCCGGCCGGCTCCACACCTCCGACGATCTGATGGCCCAACTCGAGAAGATCGACCGCAACATCGACCCGGACATGACCCTGTTCGTTGACGAGGCTGTCGCGGGTCAGGACGCGGTTAACCGTGCCAGTGAGTTCGACGATGCGGCCGAGATCGACGGTGCGATACTCACCAAAGCTGACGCCGACCCACAGGGCGGCGCCGCTATCTCGGTCGCCCACGTCACCGGCAAGCCGATCCTCTTCCTCGGGACTGGCCAGGACTACGGCGACCTTGACCCGTTCGACCCCGAGACAATCGTCGACAGTCTCTTCGACGAGTAGCCGCTCCGGATACTCGAACCGTCTCGGCTACACGTTCAGATGTCGGGTTTTCGGACGCTATTGACACTCACCACAACAGTCCGCATGACTGTCTGGTCGAGACGCTATACGGGTCGACAGAACGATTGACAGAATTCGCCTCCGCCAGACCCCGGCGAATATCTATCAGGGCTTCTGTCGACCCGTATAACAGCAGTCACCGCTGTCCGGGGACGGTCACTGCCTCGCTTGCTCAACCGCGTCGACGAACGCCGCCGCGCTCTCGCGGACGCCGTCCATGTTGTTGGTATGAATCGCCTCGTAGTCGACCAGTGCAGAGCCGGCACCGACGGCGACCGCTCCCGCTTCGAAGTAGTCGGCCACGTTGTCCGCGTCGACGCCACCCGTCGGCATGATCGGGACGTCACCGAGCGGCCCCTGAATCGCGCTGATGTGGCCCGGACCGACCGTGGAGGCCGGAAACATCTTCAACATATCCGCGCCGGCGGCCATCGCATCCGCGGCCTCCGTCGGCGTCATGATGCCCGGAATGCAGAGCACGCCCTCCCGGTTACACACCCTGATAATATCTTGGTCGAGATGCGGGCCGAGGATGAACTCCGCACCGGCCTCGATGGCGTTTCGAGCGGCCGCAGGGTCCATTACCGTCCCGACGCCGACGATGGCGTCGGTGTCTTCTAGCGCCCGGTCGACGGCCGCGACCTGATCCGAACACCGCTTGGCGTCAGCGGTTAGCTCCAGGGCTCGAACCCCGCCGTCGTGGACAGCCCGCGCCACGTCGACCATCTGGTCTTCCGGAATGTTGCGCAGGACAGCCGTGACGCCGCTGTCGACGAGTGCCGATCTGACTTCCTCTTTGCGTGTCATGGGAGTCTCTCAACGGGCCGGCGGGAAAAACGTAGCCACAAACGTCACTCGTCTGGGTTGTAGGGGAGTCCGGGGTCCGCTTTCGGGGCGCCGACGCCGAGTACCCGGGCCGACGAGTCAGCGGTTTCGGGGGTGAACACTCGGTGGGGGCTCTCGGGTTCGGCGATGAACACCTCGCCGGTTTCGATGACGAACTCTCCCTCCGGTGTCTCGGCGTGGACGGTCCCAGAGACGACGTAAAACAGCTCCTCACGCTGCTTGTGGTAGTGATACGTTCGCGAGAGCTGTTCGCCGGGGGCCATCTCGTAGGTGGCGGCATGCAGCGCGAGTAGCTCCGCGGCGTCGGAGATAGCTCGCCGGTCACATGGGTATGATTCAGCCGCGGAGAGGGTATCGGGATTGATCTGGTGGTATCTCATAGTGGGGGGCGCGCCGGCGACGGGAAAAAGCGTGTGGTCCATCGCTGGCGTGAACTGCAGGACGTGTTGGTCCACCCGTCGCGGTCGTCTCGTGACAGCATGCAGTAGACACGTGGGCACATGTGGTCTCCGCTCACCCGAACACCCACACGAGCACCGATAGCGTCCCGAGCGAGGCGACAGTCGTCATGACGACGTTCATCGAAGCGAAGGCGGCGTCGCCGCCGAGTTCGCTGGTATAAATGTACGTGGAGACAGCGGTGGGTGCGCCGAACATGATGACGGCGGCCGACAGCGCTGTCGACCCGAGTCCGAGCGTCGAGAACACGACCCACGCGAGGAGTGGCATCCAGACGACTTTCAGCAGTACGACGCTGGTGGTCGGCCGGAGCGTCGACAGTGACAGCCCCGTGTCGAGTTTCGCGCCGACACAAACGAGCGCGAGGGGGAGTGCGAGCGTCGACACGGCGTCGAGTCCGGCGACGGCAACAGTCGGTAGACCCACGCCGCCGACGGAAGCGGCGATACCGGCGGTCAGCGACACGAGCACTGGGTTTGTCGCCAGCGCCCGCAGTTCACCCGACAGGGACGCGTCGCTGTCGTTGATTCGGATGAGTGTGAACACCGTCACCGGGACGTGAGTGAGCACCCCTAAACCGAGGACGACACTGGCAACGGCAGCGGCCCCATCGCCAACCGTTGCCGCCACCAGCGGCAACCCCAGAAACCCCATGTTGCCGTGGTAGGATTGCACGATTGCGACGCTCCGGCGGGCGCCACTGGCGCGGCGGCGATGGAGGATCCAGCCGGCAGCGATAGTGCTCGCCAGAACAGTCCAAAAGCCCAAGAGCAACGCCGGGGAGATGAGTTCGCTCAGTGGTCGGTCAAACGTCGAGGCGAACACCAGCGCAGGTAGAGCGATGTAGAACGCGATTGCAGTCAGCGCCTCGGTTCGCTCTGTGGTGAGGGGGCCGGTAGCGCTGGCGGCCGCACCGACGGCGAGAAAGACAAGCATGAATCCAAGCTGCTCGAGGACGGCCATGCCGAGCCAAGCGTCCAAGTAAATTAATCGCTTTCGTCATCCGGATGCCACCCCGAAACACGCATCCGACGCGGTGATTCAACTCGCCGGGACGTCGACGCTGGTGTTGCCCATGTCGGTCGCGACAGTTACGGTGTAAGCGCCTCGCGGCTCGATGGTCCAGAGCACGCCGTTGCTCTGCGTTGCGCCCACGGGCTGGCCGTTTATACTGACGGTGCCGTTGACAGCGGCCCCAGTCTCGTTGTTCGTAGCGCTGACAAGCAACGGCCCGGTCGCAGTTGACTGCCGAACCGTTAGGGCAAGCGTGCCCGCAACGTTGCGTGTGGTTGTTCTCGTCTGTACGCTGGAGAGGTGGCGGGTCTGCTCCTGATAGAAGATATCGGTCGTCCCGCCGTCGAGATACCCTGTCAGGTCTCCGTTGGGGTGGGAGGCCGTCAGCTCGTAGATACCGGAGTTCCCGTAGAACGTGAAGCTCGGTCGCTGCCGATCGTACAGCCACGGATAGAGGCCGGCCGCTCGATCGTCAGCGATGTCCAGCCGCCCTGTCTCCGGGTCACTGTCGTTGACCGCCGTTTCGAGGAACTCATCGGACAGACTGGCGTCCCGCGAACCGTTGAGCAGGGTCTCCCGGACGTACTCCTCATCGGTTACCGTGGCGAGCATGTAGCCGTCGTCGGACGCCTCGACATATATCGTGCGGTCGGCCGCGTCCCCAAACTGGAGCCGAGTACCGACCGGCCCGGTCAGTGTCCGCAGTTCACCCTCCACAGCGCGCAGCCGTGTTGTCGTCGACTCACTCAGCGAGTATCTGGGCGCGGTGTCAGGGGCGGCGGCGATCCGATCAACTGTTTCGAGTAGTTCGCCCGCCTCGGCGTTGAGCAGGAGTCGCAGCTGCAGAAATTCGGGCGCTGACAGCTCACCGCTGGCGTAGCGAGCAATGGCGCTGTCTTGCCGCTCGGCGAGTGCCTGCTGATAGGCCTCGATGGTAGCGAGGCGGTCCGCGACGAGTCGAGATCGCTCCTGGTTCCCGTCTGCACGCTGGAACCGCTCCTCGAACGAGAGGGAACTGTGTCGGTGGTGGAGCTGAGCCGACCAGGCCGCCGTGGCGGTACCGACATCGACACCGCTGCCGTTGTAGCTAGACCGTCTGACCTCACCAGCCGGTAGCGTGAGCTGATTCGTCGTGTTTGCCACGGTTTCGACACTCGCAGTGGGGTCGTTAGTCGTCTCGACCTGCGCCGGTGTCGAGGCGGTACCGGCGACCGGGAGGACCGCCGCGGTGACAAACAGCAGCGCGACGAGGAGGGCACGAAGCGGTCGCATTGCCAATCCGTACACCGGCAGCGTACAAAAGTCTCACTCATTGCGGGATCTAACATGGCTGGAAAACCGCCGAGACGTTTTAGCGCCAGCGCTGACGTTTTATTCTTCGATAGAAAGGGTTTTAGAGGCACCCGGTACACTATTGTGGTGACATGTCCCCGCGGATATCTGCCGTCCTCCTCGTCCTCCTCTTCGTTACGTTCTCAACGGCCTCGGCAGCCATATCGGCGGCTCCTACCAGTGTCGGACCGGCCGCGCAGTCGACCGGAAGCCAGGAACTGTCGCCGAAGAACACAACCTTTCACGTGCAACTACGGCCGAACGGTGATGCTCAGTGGACCATAACCGAGAGGTTCAATCTCTCCGACGCGAACGAAACTCGGGCGTTCGAACGGACTCGCGACGGTTTTCTCGCCGGTACCAACGATGAGGACGTACTCAAAGGGTTCCGGGCGGCAAACGCCGCGGCGGCGAGAGCCACCGGTCGGGACATGGAAATCGAAGATATAAACCGTGATTACACGATCGACGATGGACAGGGGCAGCTTCTTCTCTCGTTCAACTGGACAAACTTCGCGGCTGTCAACGGCAGTCAACTGAAGCTTGAGGACGCGTTCTACACGCCCAGCGGGACGTGGTTCGCCACGCTCCAGTCCGGCCAGTCACTCGTCATCTCCCCGCCCGATGGGTACGTCCTGACGAACTCGCCACCGAACGCCTACATCGACAACGGCGCCCTCCGTATCGATGGCAGTCCGACCACGACGTTCGAACGTGGCGATCTAGATATCGTCTACACTGGCGGCCAGAATCTCGGCGGCCCCCTTCTGGGCGGAAATCTCCCGCTGTGGATCGGCGTCAGTCTCGCGCTCATCGCCGGGCTGGTTGGCGCGGCGCTCTATCTGAACAACCGGGACGAGCCACAATCAACCGGCACGAGCGCAACCGACAACCGCGAGGCTGACCGACCGGCCGACGAGTCGACCAGTAGCGACGACAAGGCAGAGTCTGACGATATCGACGTGGAACTGCTGAGCGACGAGGAGCGCATCGAACGGCTGCTGACCCGGAACGGCGGTCGGATGAAGCAGGCGCGAATCGTCAACGAGACGGGCTGGTCGAACGCCAAGGTCTCCCAACTGCTCTCCTCAATGGACGAGGACGACCGCATTGATAAGCTCCGTATCGGACGAGAGAATCTCATCTCCTTCCCGGATGAGGATGTCACCGAGATTGAGGACTGACGCTGGCAGCGCGACTTCTGGCCGTGGTCGCCGCAGATGTCGATCCCACGCCGTGGTTTCGGGCGCCCCTCGTTGCATTGAAACGTACTACACACTCGACCCGTATATCAGGACAGTGACTTCGCTTGAGAGCGGACCGACAGTACAGTTCTTGTGAACACTGGGTCGTCAGGTACTTTTCCCCGTGGTACCAACTGATCAGTAATGGAGTATCTCGAGGCGCGTCGTGACCGCGTCGAGGCGCGTCTACGGGCCGTCATCGACGATGTCGAACCCGACGAACTCGTGGACCAGATCGGTCACGTCGTGCTCTCGGGCGGGAAACGAGTGCGCCCGACGGTTGCGGTCCTTGTGTGTGAGGCGCTGGGGGGCGACCCGGACAAGGCCGTCGACTTTGCCGTCGGCATCGAACTGGTCCACAACGCGTCGCTCGTCATCGATGATATAATCGATGAGTCCGAGGTCCGGCGCGGGACCACTGCAGCGTGGGCAGCCTACGGCCACGGACCGGCCATTATCGCCTCCGACGGCCTGCTCGGGGAGGCGTTCGGGCTGTTCTCATCGGACGAGCGGGCGATGCGGACCGTCTCCGAGGCGATGGTCGAACTCGGTGAGGGTGAGGCAATGGAGTTGGTCGCCCAGCCGACAAATGAGACGGAGTATATGGAACTGGCCCGTCGCAAGACTGGGGCGCTGTTCCGCGCGGCCGCCGAACTGGGTGCTATTGCGGCCGACGCCGACGCCTACACCGTCGAGGCGATGGGCGAGTACGCCCAGCGAGTCGGGGTCGCGTTCCAGATGCGCGACGACGTGTTGGACGATATCGCCGACGCCGAAACGCTGGGCAAGCCGACGGGCCATGACGCCGAAATGGAACGGCCCTCCTTCGTCGAGGTGACTGACCTCACGACTGAGGAGGCAAACGCCAAGGCCCGCGCCGAGTCTGACGCCGCCCTGAAAGCGCTGGAGACGGCCGATGTTAGCGAGTCCCAGTCCGTGGAGTATCTCCGGGAACTGGCCGAGTTCGTGGTCGTCCGGGAGCGGTGAGAAGGAACCGCTGCTTCTGCGATTGGGGTGACGGATATCTCTCCGTACGTACAGCCACCAGTATGAGCGCCAGTTGGGGCTTTCCGGCCGTTTCCCATGACTCTCGCTTCGAACCCGCCTCTAGAACAGCAGGTCTTTAGCCAGCTATCGACAAACCGCTTCCAATGACAGTTATCGGTGTCGTCGGGCTTCCCGGCAGCGGCAAGAGCGAGGCGGCCGAGGTCGCCACTGAGATGGGCGTGCCGGTCGTAACGATGGGCGATGTGATCCGCGCGGAGTGTCGCGAACGTGGGCTGGATCCGGCGACCGATCACGGGACCGTTGCGAAGGCGATGCGAGAGGAGAACGGACCCGGCGCCATCGCCGAGCGTTCGCTCCCGATCATCGATGATGAGCGCGCGGGCAACGACACCGTCCTCGTCGACGGTATCCGGTCGGACGTCGAGGTCGAGACGTTCCGGGATGCCTTTGGCGAGTCGTTTGTCCTGCTGGAGATCGATGCACCGTTCGACGTTCGAGCCGAGCGGCTTGACCTTCGGGGCCGGGACGCCACTGTCGAAGAGGGAGGTGAGTCGCTGGAAGATCGCGATGAACGGGAACTGGGCTTCGGGATGGGCGAGGCGATGGCGATGGCCGACGTGACCGTCGAGAACACCGACTCGCTTTCGGCGTTCCAGCGTCGTATCCGGACGCTGCTGGAAGAGGGCGTGGAGGCCCAGTCGTGAGTAGCATTTACAGCGTCGATGTCGAGATCCGGGCACCGGTCAACGACACCGAGGTCACCGCACGGGTCGACGACGCTATCCGGAATCTCTTCCCCGAAGCAGATCCCGACCACCGCGAGGGACGACTCGTTGCCGAGGTCCACACGCTGGATGGGTTCTCCGAGGAACTGCACCGCGCGGAGATACTGGACACAGCCCGCTCGGTCTTTTTCGATAATCTGGCCGGCGACCGTTTCTCGTTCGACCTGAAGAAACAGGCGGCGTTCGAAGGGCGCGTAAACTTCGCCGTCGGCGAGCCGGCCGAACTCGGCGACATCCACGTCACTGTCACCGTCAACGCACCCGACGCCGAGAGCTACATCGACTACGTGGCACCCCCTACCGAGGACGGCACACCGATCGATACGGAATGACTGACGCGCTCTGTTTCGCGCTCGATGGCGTGCTAGTCCACCGCACACGCTCGGATGCCGATATCCTGCGGGATGTCTTCGCTGCCCACGACATCGAGCCGACCGGTGAGTTGCTGGTGACGGCGCGAGACGCCTTCCGGCAGGCTTTCGAGTCGCTGGAGCCCGAGCCCTACCGGCAGTCGATGGGTGCAGCAGTTGAAGCCACCGGCTCCGGCGCTGACCCGGACGACCTGGTCGCGACACTGCGCGAACAGACCTACGATGGGACAGCCGTTCCCGAGGCCGCCCGCGGGAGTCTCGCTGGGTTAGCCGAGGACAGCGCCATCGCGGTGATTACCAACGGCCCCCGGGAGTGGCAGGTCGGCAAACTCGACCACCACGGACTGCGCGAGCACGTCGACGCTGTCGTCGCCTCCTACGACGCCGGCGCACACGTCCCCGATACGGCCCCGTTCGACCGCCTCCGCGAGCGGGTCGCTGCCGACGAGTACGTGATGGTCGGCGACGCGGACGCTGTCGCGGGTGCGCGAGCGGCCGGCTTCGTCCCGATTCACTACGAGCGCGACAGCGCGGAACCGGATCTCTGGGCAACCATCGAGGCGCTGCTTCATACTGGTGGCTGTAACAAACTGAAGTAATTCGCCACCCTAGTCGTACGATCAGTTGTGTGGCAGTATCGGGATTTGAGAGACCCGACCCGGCACACCACCGGTACATCGTTACAACCGACCGTATCAGGGAACGAGCAGAATGACCAGCGCGAGCGCGATCCAGCCGACTTTCAGCCCCGTATTGACGGCGATGACTTTCGAACCAAAGTCGCGGCCCCAGATACCGTACTGGAAGGGGATGGAGCGTTTGAACGTCGAGACGGCAAAGGAGACGATGCCGCCGACGAGCATCGTCGCCACCGCCGTTCTGGCGGTGAACGTGCCGTTCTCGATGAGCGGGGCGATGACGACCGCGCCGGAGGTCGTATCGAGCGCGAAAGCGGCGACGACGGGGACGGCTGCGCCCGGCAGCCCGAGCAGCCCGGTCAGCCCGTCAGCGACGGTTGTCAGCGCCTGTCCCGAGCCGCCGAGATAACCCATGATTGCATCCGAGTAGGCGACCAGTAGCGCGACAACGACGTAGATGGCGGCCAACCGTGGGAGGATATCCACGAGTTTCTCGCGGGTTTCCCCAACTGCTTCCAGAACTCGTGTCTTAGTCGTTGCCGGTCCGTCCTCGGCATCTGAATCCGCGGTGGTGCCCTCCTCCGCTATCACCTCGCCGTCCATCGCCCCGTGGTCGATGTTTGAGCTATCGAGCAAGACCGCCCCGGCGACGATTCCCGTCAGCGTGATGGCCAGTGCGATCAGCCCCCGCGTTGTCACGTATAGGACCCCGACACGAGCGCCCAGAATCGGGATGAGGATGGGGGCGTAGAAGGTGACGATGTGCTGGGCGAACCCAAAGAAGGTGTTGATGGTGACCGCTATCAGGGTCGCCCGGTCGTCAAGGACACCCGACTCGCGAAAGTCAGCGAGCATTCCGTAGCCCGCCGTCGGTGAGGCGGTCGTGGTCAGAATAGCGGTGCCAACCTCGTCGGGGAGGTTCGCCGGCCCGGTGAGATACTGTGAGACGACGGCGATCTTCTCGACGAGGCCAAAGGACACTGCGAGATTCGCGAGGAAGACCCCTACCGAGAGGAAAGCGGCAATGCGCAGGACCCGCAGCGAGACGTCCGCAAGCAGTGCGACCAGCGAACTCACGGAAGACGGTTCGGCCGAGGGCATCATATGCGCGTCGGTCGACGCTCTCGTCGGACCTCTCGGCCGGGTTCGATTCGGGCGACTGGAGCCACAGGCTGTGCATGTGGCGCTGCACCGAGAGTGGCGAGATGGGGAACTCGGCGGTGGTCTCTCCGTGGCGTGTCTCAACCGCGAACCACCCCAGCACGGTGGTCCCGAACAATGCGAGGACGACCGTATTAGACGAGTACTTCGACAGCGCCGAACAGCACTAGCACCCCAAGCACGTCACAGACGTTCGTGACAACGGGAATGACCACGTCGTCGGGGTCCAGTTCGAACCGGTAGGCGGCGTAGGTCGTTACCGTCGTGACCGCGACCGCCAGCGCCGCCAGCACCACACCGCTCGTGAGCGCCACCGCGACGACAGTCGCGAGCGGGAGCCGAGCGTCGGCGAGAAACGTCTGCAGTCCCCACGCGCCGGCACCCACGAGCGGAAACACCGTCACCGCGAGCCCGATGGTGGCGACAGCGTTCCCCACGAGTCGGTCATCGTCGGTGTCGAACGAGAGCAGGCCGAGATGCAGCGCCGTTGAGAGCCGCGCGGCGAGGATACTCCCGAGGTTCCCGGCCATCCCGATGGTGACCGGCACGAGCACGAGCAGTGTCGGATAGCGTAGCAGTGTCCCTTCGAACGTATCGAGGACGATACCGCTACCCAGTTCGATAGCCGTGAGGACAATGAGGACTGGTAGCATTCGCCGAACAATGCCCCGTACTGTCCACGCCGACGCCGCCACGCTATCCGCCTCCCAGCGCCAGTACGAGCCGGGTCGCCACCAGCAGCGTCGCGATGCCGACCACGTCACCCGTCGTCGTCACGACCGGTCCCGCGAGCGTGTCGGGGTTCAGACCGCGACGGTAGCCGACGAAGACAACGGAGACGACCGCGACGGTCAGCAACACGCCCGAGACGAGCCCCGCGAGCAAGGCGATGGCGACCAGCGTCGACAGCGGGGCAGCGGGCCGCCCCAGCACGGCGAGTAGCGCGACTGTCAGAAACGCGGCGATGCCGCTAACCATGACCCCATTGGCCAGTGCCGCCGCGACAGCGGCGTTTACCCGCTTGTCGTCCGTCGAAAAGGTTGGATCGACCAGCCCTTGGTGGAGCGCCGAGCCCAGCCGCGCGCCCAGCGATCCGTAGACGTTCCCCCGCGTCGCCAGAAGTGCCGGCACCAACACGAGGAGTCCCGCGACCTGCTTCAGTTCGGCGTCCATCCCACCCAACACGACGCCCGCGAACAACCCGCCCGAAGCACTGAGCGCCAACACGGGGAGTGACTCCCGGTAGGCCGCTTCAGCCACCTCGCGGACGGTCATTAGGAGATGCAAGCGTATCCAGTCGCAAAAAGGACCCTGTTCGACACTGCAGTTGACTGGGTGGTACGGGGACCGCCGTAGGCGTTGCCGTCGCTGATAGATTATACGGGTCGACAGAACGAGTGATAGAATTCGCCTCGCCAGACCCCTGCGAATATCTATCAGTGTCGACCCGTATAGACAGACAGACGCGGCTGTGGGGGCGAATCGGCGACCGGAGAAACAACAGCTAATTAAATCAGTACTCCATAGCCGCGCATATGGTATCACTCGTAGGCGTCCTCTCCGGGCTCACGCTTACCCTTACTCTCGTAGCGCTCCACTACGCGAAAGGGACGGGCTGGGAGGCACCGGAGGATATCTCGCAGGAGGTC
>JAQCNK010000176.1 GCA_028275075.1 Haloarcula sp.
ATGCTCGCTTCGCTGCGCTTCCGGGCTGTGACTTCCAGGGTTCAGAATCCGCTCCGTTCGATTGCTGCTGCTCGCGGAGTTACTCGCAGCAGCAATGCGCGGGACCGGATTTGAACCGGCGGACCCCTACGGGATAGCGTCCTAAGCGCTACGCCTTTTCCTGGCTTGGCTACCCGCGCTCGTCCTATCGTATCCGGGAGTCATCTAAAAACCCGTCGCTTGCAGGCGAGTGTTTACGGTCACTGAGTCCCACCTCCGCATATGTATCGCGCGAGCGACCGAATCGGACAGGACGAGTGGCTTGGGGAAATCGAGGCCACCGCGGAGACACTGGATCTGGGGACCCAAGCGCGCTCGCACGCGGTTGATCTGTTTCTCTCGACGCTTCCCGAGGAAGAACGCTCGAAGCGGGCCTCGATGGCGGCAAGCATCTACGTGGGCGCACTGGTCGCTGGCGAGGAGCGCTCCCAGACCGCTGTTGCCGACGCCGCTGACGTCTCCCGGTTGACGATACAACAACGTTGGAAAACCCTCATTGAACGGGTCGGCCTGGACGCGCCAGACTGGTAGCTACGTCGGCTTCCCGCGGCCTTGGCGGTCGGGCGTGAGGGCCCCGTGCTCGTCGATTTCGCCGTTAACGATGCGGGTCGAGGAGATGATGTCCCCGTCGTCGGCTCGTACGTGAGGGACGACCGCCAGTTCCAGCGGCTCCAACCCCCGCTCGCGGCGGATTTCGTTGATTCGCTTGCCGCCGGTTTCGGTCTCGGGCGAGACGACGAGCACGTCGAACTGCGGTTCGGTGGCGATACCAGTGGGTTCGGCGAGTTCACGAATCGTCCACGACCGGTCGTAGGTCTCGGCCACCCGCTCAAGTTCGTCCGCGAGGTCGGCGTGGCGCTCGTCGTACGACCGGACGTAGCGCTCGTCATGTCGGGTGCTTGGGGCGAGTTCGTCGCTTGTAAGTCCCACAGTCACGTCGCCGAGTTCGAACGCCCGTTCGAACAGCGCTCGGTGTCCGTCGTGGACGGGGTCGAAAGTCCCACCCAGCGCCACAGTCATATCCGCGCTAACGGCGCGGCTGATTTAGTGGTGTCGTCTAAGCCGACCATTGAGGGCCCATCACACAGTGGCTGTACCAACCACGGGCAGTGCCGTCGGACGCCCAAACCGGGATGTACTGGTCCCGGCCCGGCAAATCACCAGTTACAACCGACCGCCTCACTCGTCGTCGTCGGCATCGTCGACCGTGATCGTGACTGGCTCGTCAGCGTCGTCCTCGGGGGCCATATCATCGAGGTGGGCGTCGAGATTGAACACCGTGTTCAGCTCGGCCTGGACATCGCCGACGATGGTGTTGACAAGTTCGCTCGGTGCGATAGCGCTGTACTCGTAGGGGTTGTTGCCGGCGCCGTCGCTTTCGCGTTTCTCCCGCGTCACTTTCCCCTCTTCGTGGAGCGCGGCCAGGACTTCCCGCACGGTACTTGGATACAGCCCAGTTGCGTCGGCGACCTCTTCGCTCGTACTACCCGGGTGCTGGCGGAGACTCGCGTAGATGCGAGCGCGTGTCTCCGTGTCGAGGACCCACGCGAGCATGTCCACGATACCCTCGTCGAACTGCTCGACCGCGCGGTCGGCCTCCTGTTCTAATCGGTCCCGTACGTCCGCCGCTTCATCGAGCGGGTCAGTGTCGTCGTTCGGGTCGTCTGCGGACATGTGTTGTCTCTGTGGGGACGGAAGCGATTGGCGAATAAAAACCTTGTCTCGGGTCCGTCTTCGTGCGAGGCCTTTCACCCCCGACCGGCCAGCTATCACGCGTGATGACCTGTTATGAGAGTTTGAGCGACGAGGCGAGTGTCTGTACACTGTCGCCGCGGAGTCGCCGCTGTCGTTTGGCGCCACTCTCGGCCTCAAACAGCGTCCGAATCCCATCGATGCCGAGGCGGTCACACTCGGCGTCGACAATATCCCCTAGCTGCATCACCGATTCGCCGTCCCTGGCCAGCAGCGACGCCGACTGGCCGCGTCGGATCGCACGCCACTTATTCTCGTCGAGCAGCTCACGGCGCATACTCGTAGCTGATTCACCGTCCTCATAGCGGGCCGCGAGGTCCTCAACGAGCGCATGGACGTACTCAACGAAGGCTAGCACGCGGTCGGGGTCGGCCTGGGCGTCGGGCGCGCGCACTTCGACGGTGCCGTGGCCCGAGTGGGGTCGCACGTCGAACCACAGTTCCCCTCGGTCGTCGATGCTTCCGCTCTCGACCATCCGTCGCTCAAACTGCTGGAAGGCCGCGTAATCTTCGAAGGCTGTCGGGATGCCGGTGTTCGGAAGCGCCTCGAAAATCTTTGCGCGGGCGGACTGCAAGCCAGTGTCGAAGCCGTTCCAGTACGGTGAGTTCGCCGACAACGCCAGCATCACGGGGACGTGCCAGCGGAGTTCGTTCGCCACCCACACCGCCTTGTCGGGGTCGTCCACACCGACGTGGACGTGCAATCCCGCCGTGGTGTTGCGGTGCTGTGGATACTGGATGCGATCCAGTTGCGCCCGATACCGAGGTTTCTCGGCGTGTTCCAGTTCTCGCCACTTCGCCAGCGGATGCAGCCCTGCCGCGGCGACACCGAATCCCTCGCTCGCGGCGTACTCGACGAGCGCGTCCCGGACCGACAGGAGTTGCTCGCGGGCATCACCCAGGGTCTCGATGAGTGGCGTCTGTGTCTCGATAATACATTTGAACAGCTCGTGGTCGAGCCGATCCTGCAGCAACTCAGGTGGGTCGCCCTCGTAGACGAGCTCGTCCGTGCCCGACGTGGGCCGACCGTGCGCGTCGACGACGTAACACTCTTCCTCGATACCGAGCGTGCCCATCCGGGTGAAGTTCTCGGGGGACCCCGTCTCGTCCATCGACCGGAACGTCGCAATCGACGCGCTAAAGCCTTCCGTCCGCGGGCTGGAAGCGCACACGATTGACGGAGTAATCAATATATGATGGTTCCGGCATGTGACTCGGAGAATAGCCAGAACGTCCCACCCTGTCAGTTGGTAGAGTGGCTCCAGATCGCCTGAGAAGCCGCGATAGCTACTCCAGCGGCCGCGCGACCACGCCGAGGTGGTCCTCGTGGTAGGGGTCCAGTTGCTCGGTGTCGAGGAGTTCGTAGTGGTCTCGGAGTTCGGCCACGACCGCTTCGAAGACGGCCTCGGGGTCAGCTGTCACATCCTCGCTGCGGGCCTTCACCGCGGCGAGCAGGCGACCCTCACCGTCGAGAAACCGACGGTTTAGCGCCGCGACACGAGCCTGGCCGCGGGTCGCCACGTCCTGGACGACCACGTCGACCGGCTCGACGACGTGGGCGTAGCTCTCGGGCTTGCGGGCGTCCTTGAGCAGCGGAAAGATATTCGGTCGGTGGTCGGCCACCGAAAGCAGGTCCCGGGCGGGTCGGGGAGCGAACTCGACGGCGTAAGTCGGGCCGCCCAAATCCGCGACGTGGCTCACCGTCGTTCCGGCTGCCGCCCCCAGATACAACGTTTTCTGATCGGCTTCAAGCCCGGTGTCCATCCCCAGAGCCAGCATCGCGCCGAGTTTCGAGCGGTGGGGGTTCCAGCGTCGGTACTGGCCGTCTGTCGCCTCGCCGTACTCGGGGTGGCCCTGCGTCGCAATGGCAGTTGTTCCGTCGAAGTCGCGGCGCTCGACGCCGCCGGGCAGCGACGGCGTCACTCGCCGTCACCCCCACGGGAGCGGATGCGTTCCATGCGTTCGTCGAGTTCTCGCTGGAGATCCGGCCGACGGTCGCCGCTGTAGTGGTCGATACGGGCGGCGATAGAGAGCTTGCCGGCCAGTGCGCGAGCGGCCGACCCACGTTCCTCGCGGCGGGTGCCGCTGACGTATTCGTGGGTGAATATAATGCCGTGCTTCGGGGACGGCGCACCCCCTCGGAGGTGGGCGAACAGAGCGTCTTCGGCGCCCAGTAGCTGGACCGTCCCGCTGGGTTGTTTTGCGAGCGATTCGAGACCGCCCGACAGGGAGATCAGTCGGGCAGCGAGAACCGGTCCGGCCAGCATCGAGAGGTTCGGCGCAACGGCGGGCGCGGTGCGCTCGATGTACGCCCGTAGCTCGTCGGCCTCTTCGGACACGTCGACGACTCGCTCGGCCAGCGAGCGAAGCGCGCGGTCGCCGCTCTCGCCACCATCGCCTACCTCGCCCTCGGCGATACGCCGGGCGTAGCCGACGCCGCTGCCGGCCTCGCCGTAGCGGCTCCCGCCCCACTCGGCGACCCGTTCGGCCAGTTCGTTGGCAGTGCGCTCGCAGTCGGCCATCGCCCGCACGGCGTGAACGAGCTGTTGGTCGTCGGCCCGTTCGCGTTCGGTGACGGCCGCCTCGGTGGCCTCCATCGTCGCCGCCCGGAGGCGCTCGTAGTACTCCTCGGTGTCAGCGGTGTAGCCCGCGTCGACGGCCGTAGCCGGCCAGTCTTCAGGGGCGTCGGCCCGGCCACTCGCGACCCGTTCGGCCGCCGCTGTCGTGTCGTCGGGGTCCAGCCCGGCGAACCACCCGTCTGTCATACTCGCGGGTGGGCACCCAACGCGAAAAAGCCCAGTGATCGGGTCGTATCGGGTCCCATTGGTTACCGCCCACTTATCAGACAGCCTACACCGCCTACCGTGGCCATCATTGCATACTTATCTCTCCTTGGCAAACGTCAACGGGATGGGCCCCACACCGAGTTGGTACGAGGCTGAGGCCACCTACAGCGACGCGGTCACAGAGATGGAAACACTCGGTGAACTGTTCGCAGCGACTGCGACGCGCAACGCCGACCGGGATGCCCAACAGTACAAGGGTGGCGTCTACGACCGATCACTGACCGATGGCGTTGTGGCGCAACCGCCAGACGGCAAGTACGGCAGCCTCAGCTACGAGCGAATGCACGAACTCGTCAAGTATCTCGCCGCCGGCTTCCGGGACCTCGGCGTGAGCGCCGATAGCCGTGTTGGGATCTTTGCGCCGACCCGGATGGAGTGGGCGCTGACTGACTTCGCTGTGCTGTCGGCCGGCGGCGTCGTGACGACGGTGGACACCGATTCTTCCGAGGCGCAAGTCCGGTATCTGCTTGACGATCCAGACGCCGAGATAGTCGTCGTGGGCTCCGAGGCACAGCTAGCACGCGTACAAGCCGTCGAAGATGCCCTCTCTCTTGACGCTGTCATCACGATGGACGACTGCAAGACGGAGCGCGCGGACGTACTGACGCTCGCGGACGTGTATGAACGCGGCGAAGCGGTTTTCGATCCCAGCGGATACGAGGGCTGGCTCGCCGACCGCTCGGTCAACGACCTCGCGAGCATCGTCTACACCTCCGGGACGACCGGGCAGCCGAAAGGCGTGCAGCTGAGCCACCGGAACTTCCGTGCGAACGTCGCTCAGACCAGACGGCGGCTGGGTCCTCGGCCCGACAAGGACCCCGGTATCCCGACGGTCGCGGCCGGAAAGCGTTCCATCGCCTTCCTCCCGCTGGCCCACGTCTTCGAGCGGCTCGCGGGCCACTTTTTTATGTACGCCTCGGGTGCCACCGTCTGCTACGCCGAGAGCTCGGACACCCTGGCCGAGGACCTGAAGCAGATACAGCCACACTTCGGTGCCAGCGTCCCCCGCATTTTTGAACGCATCTTCAGCCAGATGCGCGAGCAGGCCGGAGCCTCACCGGTGACAGAACGTCTCTTTGACTGGGCGCTTGACGTGGCTCGCCGGCACGCCCGCACTGACGACCCGAGCACGCTGTTGTCACTCAGACACCGATTGGCCGATCACCTCGTCTACCGCACCGTCAGGGAGCGACTTGGCGGCGAGATCGAATTCATGGTCAGTGGCGGCAGCAGCCTCCGGAAAGAGCTGTGTGAGACGTTTATCGGGATGGGTATCGATGTCGTCGAGGGATACGGACTCACCGAGACAGCGCCGGTCATCGCTATCAACCCCCTTGAGGACCTGCGGCCCGGGACGCTTGGCTACCCGGTCACTGAACTGGACATCCGCATCGACGAGGACGTTGTCGACGCGACGGAGTTCGACGACACCGGCGGTCAGCTGGGTGAACTGCTCGTCGACGGCCCGAACGTCACCGACGGGTACTGGGACGACTCGGGCCAGACAGCCCGTGGCTTCGCTGAAATTGAGGGGCGACGCTGGTTACGGACCGGCGATATTGTCGAGTTGACCGACGACGGCTTCCTGGTGTATCACGACCGAATCAAGCAGCTGTTGGTCCTCTCGACGGGCCAGACCATCGCGCCCAGGCCTATCGAGGACCTGTTCGCAACGGTCGACCGGATCGACCAGATAATGGTTGTCGGTGACGACAAGAAGTTTGTCGGCGCGGTGATCGTCCCAGACTTCGCGGAACTGTCACGCATAGCCGACAGGGAAGGGGTCGACCTGCCAGAGGACCCAGCGGCCCAGTGTAATCACGAGGCCGTTCACCGCTGGATTCAGGCGGCCGTCGACGAGGCCAACACCGAGTTAGAGCCCACAGAACGCATCAAGTCCTTCGAGCTGGTCGCCGAGACGTGGACCATGCACAACAACCTCTTCACGCTCTCTATGCAAAAGAAGCGCCACAACATCCATCAGGAGTTCGCGGCCACCGTGGACGCGATATACGCCGACACGTAGCTGTATATCCCACACTGAGAGCCAGCCTGACACACAGTTCGAGAGAGGGGTTTGATACGGTCAGTTGTAAGCCATTGCCGGGATTTGCTGAACCCGACTCGGCAAATCACCGGTAAATCGTTACAACCGACCGTATGAGACCGATGAGAGACGACCGCCGCACTGAAACGGCTCGCGCTGGTTTGTCCTGCATGACCGACGACTACGCCGAGCGGCTCCGCCGAAACCGCGCCGAGAAAGACGACTTCTTCGCCGACCACCCACAGTCGCCCATTCCGCCCGAAGCGCGCGATAGCTTCGACGGACTGGCCTACTTCGATCCCGACCCGACCTACCGCGTCGAGGCGACAGTGACTCGCCACGACGACCCTGCCCCCGTTGAACTGGAGACGACCGACGGCCGCGTCGTCCGCTATCTCCACGTGGTCACCTTCGCGTTCGATCTCCACGACGAGGCCGCGACGCTCCAGGGCTACCGGCAGGCCGGCGACGAACCCGGACAGCTGTTCGTCCCGTTCCGCGACAAGACCACAGGCCAGCAGACGTACAAGCAGGGCCGATATATCGAGCTTGAACACGACGGCGAACTGAGCGACGGTGACAACGTCACGCTCGATTTCAACCTCGCGTACGCGCCCTTCTGTGCGTACAGCGACACCTTCTCCTGCCCGCTCCCGCCGGAGGACAACTGGCTAGACGTGGCGGTCAAGGCGGGCGAGCGAACAGCCTGATACTGTCGGCTGTACCAGTACGGACGTTCGGAACCGTGGTGTGTCGAATAGCCCCACGTACGTACAGTATGAACGGGCCTGCCGCTCGTCCGAGGAGGGAACAGTTTTGAGTCCGTCGCCAATAGTAGGTGTATGTCGAACGTATCGCGTGAGGACCCCTTGGTGCGGGTCCTCCTCGCGGCTGCTGCACTCGTCGTTGGCGCCGCCCTCGGTGCAGGCGGCCTATTGATCGGATTCCTCCTGACGCTGGTTGCGGCAGCCGTGCTTGTTGCCGGTGCCGGCGTGGAAATATCCCCCGCGCTTTCGCTTGTTCTCGGCCTCGTCTTCGTGCAGGGTATCGGCTGTGCGGGCGTCGCACTGACGTATTATAAACTCAGACCGGTCGCCGCACCGAAGATTCAGTCCATCCTCAACATCGCTGGCTCCGACCGCCCGTTCGGCATCGGCGCGGCGGTGCCGGACCTCGGAGACGCGGTGACTGTCGTTGTCAGTTACGCGCTCGCGCTGGGGGGCGCAATAGGCGGGTCGATACTCATACAGGCCGCCCAGAGTATTAGCGGCACCGAACTCGACACCGGGAGCAACGCGGCCGCCGAAATCGGGATGGAGAACCCAGAGGTACTGTTACTGCTGATTCCCGCGTCCATTCTGCTTATTGGCCCCGGCGAGGAACTGCTCTTTCGCGGCGTGGTCCAAGGCCGCATCCGCGAAGTGTTCAGTCCGGTGCCCGGTGTGCTTATCCCGAGTGTCATCTTCGCGGGGCTGCACTGGTTCGCACTCAGCGGTGGCTCTCCGGAGGGGAACCTCGTCGCACTCGGTCTCCTCATAGTCCCCTCGCTGGTCTTTGGTTCGGCCTACGAGTACTCCGGCAACATCGTGGTGCCGTCGCTGGTACATGGGCTCTACAACGCGACACTGTTTTCGCTGCTGTATCTTGTCGTGGCGTTCGGCGACGAGCTCCCGCAACAGGCGCTACTGGGACTGGCGAGCTAATACTGGTGGCTGTAACAAACTGAAGTGATTTGTCACCCCGGGGTGGCGAATATCTTTACCAACTTCCAGCCACCAGTGTAACCACCGTCACTCGCGAGCCGCCTCGATATGGGCGGTCGCCTCCTCGGGCGTCATCCCACGCACTCCACAGACACACGACAGGAGCTCCGGATCCGCGAGGTCGTCGACCTGTTCCCGGCTGGCACGCTCCAGCGAGCCGCTCGATTCGTTGTAGTCAAAAGACACGCGGTAGCTGACCTGTGAGACACCCTCGATCCGGTGTGTCGCGTTTGGGTCCGGATTGTGGATGGCGTCGTCGTGTTCGGCCTGCATCGTCTCTTTCCACTGCTGCAGATTCGATTCGGGATCGGTGTCGTCGGTCATGCTCTGACGCTGGCGGCAGGCAGACAAAAAAGCCGGTGTCGACTGCTGGCAGCGACCCCACGCACAACTGACATCGAGCGGTTCGCCCGACAGCGTGTACTGTCGGTTGGAACGATTTGCCGGCTCTGTCACATCTCGGTACTGGCTTCCAACTGCCTGTATGAGTACGGTGACTCGATGGGAGTCGCGAATGAATGGGTGTGTCGCCCGGAACACTAACGTCCGGCATCATCCTCGGCGGTGTGCCATGTCAGCCGGCAAACCCTCGTGCCGGGCGGTCGCCCGCAGGGCGACAGATCGGCGCGTGACGGGCACCAGTCGGGCAGCGTACGCGTGCCACACGAGCAGGTTACGCCTGCCAGACAACTGTACCGCGCCCGGGTTCTCCGGTCTATCATCGTCCCCCAAGGGGGGTCTCGGCCGGGGATTAAAGGCACGCACCTGCGCTATGAGAGAGCCGCACCTAAGAGTGACGTTTAGATCGCGTAATCGGCTTCCCGGAGTTGCACGTAACGCCCGTTGCGGTAGCCGAACTTCCGGTACTTGTATCTCGCAACCAGTTCGAGGCCGTGAAGCCCGCCTCGGAGTGCGGCGTCGGCTTTGATCCCGCGGGCGTCCATCAGGTCGTTAGCAGTGGTGAACGCACGGTCCCAGTCGCCCGGGCTCCAGTCGCGGACGAGGTCGGCGAACGTGACGTTCCGCAACACTTCGTCGCCGATGGCCGCCTGCCATTCCCGGTTATACTGTGCCAGCGACTCCTCGGCAGCGAGGCGACCCGCTATCTTCCCGGTGCGGACGGCGACGTGGTCGCCGCCTTCGTGGAACGCTGATGTGGCCCCCATCGCACCGCCGACGACGGCGATTCCGGCCCCGGCGGGGGACTCGATTGGCCGTGTCGAAGAGATGGGGTAGGTCTCGGTGCCCTTCGCTTTCCCGCGATTCTCGACGACGGGAAAGTCCGAAACGTCGTAGCTCGGGAACTGCTGTTCGAGCAAGCGCTCGATATACTGGGTCCCGCGAGGGATGCCGTCGTCGTCTGGCTGCAGAAGGGCCCACTCGCTCGTGTCGAAGTCGTCGATGTCCAGTCCGATGGGCATCGTCAGCCCGATGCGAGCCACATGGTCGTCGTTCGGGAATATCCACGGGTACGCTGTGTGTCCGGGCATCATCCCCCACCAGAACTCAATGAAGTCGGGGTCGAACAGCTCATCGGGCATCCGGCGGTGTTCCTGATAGGCGATGTGGTTGGCGCTGTTCGAGGGCATGATTTCACCCATCGTCCGATCCAGCAAGAACTGGTCCAGCGTCGGGCCCGTGACGGTCCGTTGTGGGCCGTCGGCGAGGACGACGTAGTCCGTCTGGATGTTCTCACCGTCGGCCAGTTCGAGTGTGTGTCTGGGTGAGTCGGAAAGCGTCGTGTCGACGCTCGTGACCGAGACGCCCACACGGTAGTCAGCGCCGGCCTCTTTGGCTCGGACGCGCAGCCAGTCGTCGAACTTTGCCCGGTGGAACGTGAATCCGAAGCCGTCATAGCTGGCCTCGATACCGGTTTCAGTCAGCGACAACTCCGAGTCGGGGCCGTAGAACTTCGCGCCCTCCAGTTCGCTGAGGACGATATCGTCGGGAATCTCGTCGGGCGCGTAGTCCATCAGATCGAGCCAGTAATCGAGCAGCCCGGCGGCGTCGGTCGAATCCGGGCCAGGGCCGGAACGATCAGCACGAGGGACCCCCTTCTCCAGAACGACCGTGTCAGCGCCGCGGGCGGCGGCCACCTCGGCGGCCGACGACCCCGCCGGCCCACCGCCGACGATGGCCACGTCTGCGTCTTCCATACGCGCTACGGTGCCCCCTGGCTGCTAAAACCTATTGTCTCGCCCCGCCGACGGTAGCGTTTTTTTATAGCCGGCCGACGGAACCGGTATGCCCACTGTTGTCGTCCGCCGACACAGCGTCCACGGAATGCCAAGCGATCAGTTCGCGTCGGCCCTCCGCGAGCGTCTCCCCGGCTGTGAGATCGCGGTCGCGCGGACACCGGCACGTGAACGCGATCTCGTGACCGACGCGGACGTTATCACAGGTAGCACCATCGACGAAACGCTGCTCGAACGGGCCGCGTCGCTGCGGCTGTTTGCCAGCACGTACGCCGGCTACGACCACCTCCCGGTGTCGACACTGGCCGAGCGCGGCGTCGCGCTGACGACCGCTTCCGGCGTCCACGGTCCGAACATCGCCGAGTACGTCGTCGGTGCGTGGCTTACACTTGCCCGGGGTTTCCTGCAGGCCCGTCGCCAGCAGCGCGAGCAGGTCTGGCAGGCGTTTCAGGCCAGCGACTTCGCCGGCAGTCGGGTCTGTGTCGTCGGCCTTGGCGCCATTGGCGAAGCGATCGTGGCTCGTCTTGATGGCTTCGGCGTGGAGACAGTCGCGGTCCGACACTCTCCAGAAAAGGGGGCGGCCACGGACGAGGTGTACGGCTACGATGCAATCCACGAGGCCGTTGCCGAGGCCCGGTACGTTGCGCTCGCCTGCCCGCTGACCGACGAGACTCGGGGGCTGGTCGACGAGGCGCTGCTCCGGACGGCCCCTTCCGACTGCTACCTAGTGAACGTCGCCCGCGGTCCCGTGATCGACACCGACGCGCTGGTGACGGCCTGCCAGCGCAACTACATCGGTGGGGCAGTACTGGACGTAACTGATCCCGAACCGCTCCCCGGTGAGCACCCGCTGTGGGACTTCGACAACGTCCTTCTCACGCCCCATAACGCGGGCCACACGCCGGAATACTACGAGCGGCTGGCCGACATCGTCGCGGAGAACGTCCGACGGGCCGAGACGACCGGCGAGTGGGACGGGCTTCGGAATCAGGTCGAACTGTAGCTACGGCTGTCGACTGGCCTGGTAGCCGTCCCACGCTTCGTACACCCAGTAGCCAATCATGTCCTCGCGAAGCAGCGCAAAGAGCTACGTTACAGATAGCCGCGTTTGTCCAGCAGCTCGCCGTTCAAGATGGACGCCCCGGCGGCACCGCGCATCGTGTTGTGGGCGAGGCAGTTGAACTGGACGCCATCAGTCGTCTCCCGGAACCCGCCGACTGCGACGCCCATACCACCCTCGGTGTTCCGGTCGAGGCGAGGCTGGGGACGGTCCGGCTCCTCGAAGACGGTAATAAGCTGTTCCGGCGAGGACGGTAGGTCGACGCCGGAGACTGCTTCCATCGCCTCGGCGGCTTCCTCGGCAGACACGTC
>JAQCNK010000179.1 GCA_028275075.1 Haloarcula sp.
CGGTGGGGCTGGGATTTGAACCCAGGAATCCGTGAGGATACCTGCTTTCAAGGCAGGCGCAATAGGCCGCTCTGCCACCCCACCGCGAACGGATGTAACGCGGGTTTGCCCTAAGACCTGTCGGTTATCGTCGGACCAGTTCGCCGTCGGCCGACAGCTGGAGAGCAAACTCGGTGATCAGTGTGGTCGTCCGAGGTGGCACAACCCGCTCTGCTCGGTGACGAGCACGCAGCAGCGGAACAACTGTCCGGAGGTCTGCCGGCGTCTGTAGTACCGGTGCCGTCGGTAAGAAATCAACACCGAGGTCCGCATCCATGGCCCGATCAGTGAGAGTTTTGACGGCCGGTGTCGCGTATCCGGCCTCGAAATCAACGGGCTCGGCGAACCCGGCATAGTACACTCGGCCGCTGGTTGACGGCCCGAGTACGACGCCCGAGGAGCGGAGCTTCATCGCAGCGCTGTCGATGAGTTGGCGGGTCAACAGGCCGGCGGTCGGCTCAACAGCGGCAGCGGTGTTGACTCCCTCCTGTTCCAGCAAGTGCGTGACGGTGTTCCCGACACGGGCCGATAGTGAGGAGCCGACCTGAACCTCGTATCGGGCCTGGCCGGGCGCATCCAGCGCTGCCTCGAGCGGCTCACGCACGGCGCTTTCAGGGTCGACGCCGTCGGGGACCTGCTCGGCGGGTCGGTAGTTCACCAGTAGCTCAGCGCCGCTGGCCTCGACAGCGCGACAGACATCGGTAAGCATCGCTGTATACAGCGCCGTCTTTTCCGATTCGTCGAGCAGTCCGTTGCCCAGCTCCGGGAGGACAAACCCTTCGACAGGCGGGTCCGCCAGTACAGCAACCGTGGTCATACGTCCTGTTCGGAGCGACAACGGTTAGTCGGTTCCGGAGTTGCCGAGCAGACTATACGGGTCGACAGAACGATTGATAGAATTTGCCTCTGCCGGACCCCGGCAAATATCTATCAGGGCTTCTGTCGAACCGTATATGTGGGACCGTAGCATAGGGTCGATATGCAGGTCCGCGAACTCATGTCGACGGAAGTGATCACTGTCGGCGTCGACGCGACACTAGCTGACGCCGCTGACCGACTGATAGACACCAGTGTGGGATCAGTGATCGTGGTCGACGCGGCGGACCATCCGTTGGGTATCCTGACCGAGTCTGATATGCTCACGGCCGCGCGAGGCACGGGGAACCCACTGGAAGAAATCGACGTACGCGATGTCGGCCATCGGGCCGTTGTCACAACAGACCCTTCCTCAGCAGTGCCGAGCGTCGCTCGACTGATGGCTGACGAGGGCGTTAAAAAAATCCCCGTACTAGACGGCGTCGAACTAGTCGGTATCGTGACGCTGACCGACATCGTCTGGGCGCTCCCATCGCTACGCGCGGAGACGGCGGAAATCGAAGCGGTTCACGACGAATGGGAGCCGCGCTGATCGTTTTACCTCCGACGGCGTCTGCCTCGCTGGGAAAATTATTATATACATGTGCTTGCATGATTATAACACAGTCAATTAACGGCCAGAACACATGCAAACAACCGAAATATACCGGTGTGACGGCTGCGGGGCCGAGTTTCGTGTGGTCGGGGAGCAACAGCCGAAAGTGCTGTGCGCAGAGTGCAATCAGATTGCAGCCCCCCACGGTGACGCGATTGCGGAACGGGAGTACCGCGTCGGCCACGTAAAATACGTCGAGGGGCGTCGGCGAACGACCGAAGCCATGGAGCGGTTAGAGTCAGATCAGTTGACACTGGCCCGTGGTGGATTCGATGACGCAGCCGACGAGTTCGAAGACAGCGTCGACCATCTCACAACAGCGGTGAAACAGGCCGAGAGTGACAGGGTCGGAGAGGCCTGCGAACAAGCACGAAAGAAGGTGACCTGCCTCTGGCAAGCCATCGAGTGGCTCGGCGGGGCGACCTATGCCAACGAAAAAGGCGACCGAGACAAAGCGACGCGGTACCGCGAGGACGCCCACCAGCGGCTCTTGGCTGCAAACGAGTACGGTGAACTCGTTGAACCCGGCGAACTCACCGGCTGAGGTTGACGCGTCTCACCGAACCGTAGCGTAATTCGTTGCCGTGGCTTCTTATCGACCTCGACGGCCTTTCGTCTGACGGTAGTCTTGGCCGAGTATATCGCTGAAGTGGTCGAGAAACGCAGTCCGCTCCTCGTCGGTTTGCTCAACCGGGGGAATCATCGGGAGTATCTCGAAGCCGCGACCCCTGATAGTGGTCGCGTGGCGCTCCTCGATGTCGAGTTCGTCCTCGCTGAGGGTCGTGTACTCGAAGGCTAGTTCTTCCAGCGGACGCTGACCCACCGGGAGTAAGATTTCGGGGTTTATCATGCGAATTTCACTGTTTAGATACGGCTCGCAGTTCATCACTTCATCATCGTTCGCGGGCCGATCCGGATGTCGACAGCGAGTGACGTACGTGAGGAACGTGTTTTTCAGCTCCGGCTCAACGGCGTCTGGATCCTCGACCATGTCAACGGCAGCGAGAATATCCAGCAGTTCGCGCTCTCGCTCGTCGGTAAAGGGGATACCCGACTCGTCGGTCCCGTCAGCGGGCGAGCCACCAAGCACGATGAACTCCGCGCCTACGTCACCGTAGCCGTGGACAACGGTTTCGCGTGTCTCGCAGAGCGCAGGGCAGTTCTGGCACTGTTCGTCCATGCCAAACGGGTTCGACATCGACTCCTGATTAGCGTCCATTGGTCAGTCCGTATCGATTGTTTTGGCGTGTGTTTCAGCGTCCTCTGGGTCGTTTTGCGGGCTAGAGGGGTGATACTCTGTGTCGTACTCGCCGGCTTGACCGTCCAGACGATCAGGGTTGATGCGTCCACCCAGCAGCATGAAGTCAAGCACCGTGCAGTACAGCATCGCCTCGACGACCGGGACAGCGCGGGGCGGAAGCACGGGGTCGTGTCGTCCCGTCACAGTGATTTCTTTTCCGTCACGTGTCTCCCAATCGACTGTCTTCTGGGTTTTCGGGAAGGAAACTGGCGCGTGCCACGTCACCTCACCGTAGATGGGGTCACCGGTCGTGATACCGCCCTGTAGCCCGCCGTGGTCGTTACCGACCGGGACGGGGTCACCGTCGTCACTGAACTCCCAGTCCTCGGTGTAGTCGGAGCCACGCATGGTGCGAGCGTCGCGGCCGACACCGAGTGCAAGGTCGGTAACGGCGGGGATAGAGTACATCGCCTGGCCGAGCCGCGAGGGAACCGAGTCGAATCGAGGCGCACCGAGCCCGCGCGGGACACCCTGACACTCGAAGTAGATGGCACCGCCGATAGAGTCACCCTCTTTCTGGTGTTTGTCCGCGAGGGCACGCATCTCCTCGGCAGCCTCTGGGTCCGCACAGCGGACCTCGTTTTCCTCGCTGTGTTCGAGCATCTCCTCAAAGCTCACGTCGTCGGCGACCACATCACCGATCTGGCAGACGTGGGCCTTAATCGTGATGTCGTACTCCGATTGTTCAACTACCTGTTTGGCGACGCCGCCAGCGGCGACCCAGTTGACGGTTTCGCGGGCCGACGAACGGCCGCCACCGCCCCAGTTACGCGTCCCGAACTTCGCGGAGTAGGTAAAGTCGCCGTGAGACGGACGGGGAGCCGTAATGAAGGGTTCGTACTTACCCGAGCGAGCGTCCTTGTTCTGTATGACCATGCCGATTGGCGTGCCCGTGGTGTAGCCGTCCTGAATCCCGGAGTTGAGCTTTACCTTGTCCGGTTCACCACGGGAGGTGGTTATCATCGACTGGCCTGGCTTGCGCCGGTCAAGATCTTTCTGAATCTCCTCTTCGGAGAGTTCCACACCCGCGGGCACGCCGGACACAGTACACCCCATCGCTTCGCCGTGGGACTCACCGTACGTCGTCAGCCGGAAGAGCCGGCCGAACTCGTTACCATTCATTACGAACGTCTGGGGGACCGGGGCATTTCAAGGTTACATTCGGTACCATGATTTCATACGGTGGGTTGTAACGATTTCCCGGGTCGGGTCTGTCAAATCCCGGGAATGGCTTATATAGCCGCTGCAGGCCCGAGCAGTTCACCGTTCGACTGTGGCCCCGAGCGAGTCAAACAACTCGAAAAAGCCCGGGAAAGAGACATCGACGTGTTCGGCGCCGGTGACGGTCGTCTCGCCGTCGGCGATGAGGCCGGCGACAGCGAGTGACATGATGATGCGGTGGTCCGCCTTGCCCTCGACGGTGGCGCCCCGTAGTTCCGAATCCCCGCCATATACGATGAGCTCGTCCTGTTTCTCCTCTACTTCGGCGCCCATCTTCGTCAGTTCTTCTGCCATCGCGCTGACGCGGTCGGTCTCCTTGTAGCGGACGTGCTCTGCGTCCGTGATGCGGGTAACGCCATCGGCGGCCGCGCCCAGCGTGGCGATAGTTGGCAAGAGATCTGGTGTGTCTTCGACGCCGACTTCGATACCGGCCAGGTCGCTCTGCTGGACTGTGATTTCGCCGCTGTCGCGGTCCCATGAAAGCGTCGCGCCCATCCGGTCAAGTATGTCGATGATAGCCGTATCGCCCTGTGAGCTCGGGACGGCCGAGGTGACAGTCATCCCGTCCGGAGCAGCCAGCGCCCCCATAGCCAACAGATAACTGATCGAGGAGAAGTCGCCGGGGACGTGGTACTCACCGCCTGTCGGCTCATAGCGCTGCCCACCGTCAACGCTAAATCCGATGTCGGTCCGCTCGGCTGTGACGCCGTAATCTGAGAGGACTTCCAGCGTAATGTCGACGTACGGCGAGGACTTGAGTTCGGTCGTCAGTTCGATATCGATGCCCTCGTCAGTGACCGCACCGGCCATAAGCAGCGCCGTGATGTATTGCGAGGAGACATCACCGGGGATGGCGACTGAGCCGCCGTCGATACCGCCGCCGACGACAAGTGGCGCCTGGCCGTTTTCGCGGGTGCTTTCGGCCCGGCCGTCGAGTTGACCGACCGCATCCAGCAGCGGCCCCTGTGGCCGCGAGCGCAGCGAGTCGTCGCCCGTGAGGACAGTTAGACGGTCCTGCAACGCGGCAGTGGCGGTCACGAGCCGCATCGTCGTCCCGCTGTTGGCACAGTCGATAACGGTGTCGGGCGTTTGCGGGCGGCCGTCGAAGCCGGTGACTTCGATAGCCTGCGCGTCGCTACGGTCGACGCTGCCGCCGTAGGCCGTCACCGCGCGCATCGTCGCCTTGGTGTCGGCGCTCACGAGCGGCGCTCTGACTGTCGCGCCGTCGGCGTAGCCCGCCGCGAGGATGGCACGGTGGGTGTAGCTCTTCGACGGCGGGGCCTGTGCGGTCCCCTCGACCGTCGAATTGCCGATAGTGATATCCATGGTCGGGCGATTGCGTGCGGGCGACAAGAGGCTACCGTTCCCGGAAAAGGCGCTGGAATACGACTGCTCCGAGAACGGGGTATACGGGTCGACACTGATAGATATTCGCCGGGG
>JAQCNK010000184.1 GCA_028275075.1 Haloarcula sp.
GCGACACCCTCGCCCATACCGCCTTCGCTGGCGTCGCCGTCGGGTTGTTCATCAACTCGGCGTTTTCACTCACGCTCTCCCCACTGCTCACTGCGTTCCTCGTCGCGGTTGGGACGGCGTTGCTCGTCGAACTCCTGATCGAACATGATATCGGTGTCGTCACCACACACGCGACGGAGGTTGCCTGTCTCAACCGCCAGTTGTTCTTCGATGGCGACCCGGAGGAGTTCGTCGAGACTGATGCTCTCTCGCAGGCATATGGGAGAGACCAACACATCCTCCAGCACGACCACAAATGATGTTCACACTACGTCGCCTCGGAGAGAGTGTTCCACCCGACAACGTGATAGCGACTCCGCTTTTTGCTGTCAACGTCTTCGCCCCTATCGAGTGGTTCCTCAACTACGTCTTTGGTCCCGGAATGGACGTGTTGGCCGACCTGCTCGGCATGCCGATGCTCGAATACGCGTATATGCAACGTGCCTACCTCGCTGCGTTGTGTATCGCTCTCATTGGGCCGGTCGTCGGGACGTTCCTCGTTCATCGAGAGATGGCGATGATCAGCGATACGCTCGCACACACAGCCTTTGCCGGCGTCGCCGTCGGGTTGTTCCTCAATTCGGCCTTCTCGCTCACGCTGTCGCCGCTGCTCACCGCATTCGTGGTCGCAATCGTCACGGCGCTACTCGTAGAGTTGCTCGTCGAACACGCCGGAGCGTACAGCGACACATCACTGGCGATTGTTCTGACAGGAGGGTTCGCCGTCGGCAGTATCCTCATCACTGCCACCGACGGCGGCATCGCGGTCGGTATCGATGCCTATCTCTTTGGCAGTTTGGCGACTGTCTCGACGGAGAGCGTCAGTATACTCGTGTTAATGAGTTTCCTCGTCGGGAGCCTCGTCACGCTGGCCTATCGGCCACTCTTGTACGTCACATTCGACGCGACGGCCGCCCGCGCGGCGCGACTGAACGTCCGCCTATACAAACGCTTCATGGTCGTGCTCACGGCGCTGGTCGTCGTCAGCGCGATGCAGATCATGGGCGTCATCCTCGTCGCTGCGATGCTCGTCGTTCCGGTCGCCGCTGCGGCGCAAGTCGCTGAGAGCTTCAAGCAATCCATCTTGCTGGCGATCCTCGCCGCCGAGTTCGCGGCGATAGCCGGTGTGACGCTGTCGTACGTCTACGGAATTGCGGCCGGCGGCTCGATCGTCGTCGCGGCGATTGCCGTGTACACCGTCGCGCTTAGTAGTCGAAAGTTGGGGTATCGGCTCCCGATCGTACAACAGTTCAGTGATCGTCAGTCCAAGCACCACCGAAAAGAACTGGAAGTCGACGGAGGAAAACGAGAGTGACAGTCGGTAGGTTGACCGCTGATCACCCACTGAGTGGTGTTCCCCCTACGAGTACGTGATTGTTGGCGGCGGAATTCATGGCACTTGCCTCGCAAACCACCTCATTACGGAGGGTGAATACACGCGCGACGAGATTCGGATCCTCGACCCGCGCGAGGAGTTACTCGCTTCGTTCGCCAAGAAGGCCAATCAGTGCGGCATGGAGACCCTCCGATCGACGTTCGTCCACCACATCGACACCGAGTCGTTCTCGCTCGAGTCGTTCGCGGAAGGACACCACCGAGCGCACGAGCTCGTGTCGACGAAGAACTACCCGGACCGACCGACTCTCGGCCTGTTTCTCGACCACGCTCGCGACGTTATCGAGCGCCGTGAGCTTTCTGACTGTCATCATCGGTCGAAGGTAGCCAATGTTTCCCGGTCTGCGGGCACAGAGACGTATCTGGTGGAAACGGGCGCGGGAGCGATTGAGACTCACCGCATCGTCTTGGCCGTCGGGCTAGGGGCGACGCCGACGCTCCCAGAGTGGACGGCGTCGCTCCCGGATGACGCGCCGCTTGAACACGTCTGGGGCGAAGCGTTCGATCCGGCGACGCCCGGACCGTTCGAGGGACGAACGTTCGTTGTCGGGGGCGGTATCACGGCCGGGCACCTCGCCTGCCGTCTGGCAGAACGGACCGCGGTGACGGTCCTGTCGCGTCACGAACTCGAAATTGAACTGACCGAGGCCGACCCGCACTGGATCAACTGGCGTCACATCGGCAAAGAAATCCACACGCTCCCGCCGGGATCGGAGGCTCGTCTCGATCGGATCCGGGCCGCCCGCAACGACGCCACGATCCCACCGTACGTCGAGCGACGACTGGCCGAAGCGCGTGACGGTGGTGCGCTTGAACACCGACAAGGCGAAATCACGTCTGCGAACGCGACGGACCAGGGGCTGACCCTCCACTTCGACGACGGCACGAGAGCGACGGCCGCACGCGTCGTCCTCGCGACCGGACTCGAACCGGTTCCCGAGCAGCCGCTGGTCGGCCGCGTTAGCGAGTCACTGTCGCTCGCACGCGGGGTCGAGGGATTCCCCGTTCTCAACGATCGAACCCTCGCGTGGAGACGGACCGACGGCACTGAGTCCGCGGTGTACATTTCGGGCGCTCTCGCGGAGCCCAGCGTCGGTCCTTTCGCTCGCAATATCGTCGGTGCCCGACGGACCGCGGAACGGATTCTCGACCCACCAGATCAGGCGCAGACAGACCCGCTCCCGATGAGCTCTCGAGGAGGATTGTGACGTGGCTTCGACCGATCTCACGCTCGCTGTCTCGCTTGGAGCACTCGATCGACTCGCACGGCCCGCCCACGCCCTCGAAGACGCCACCACTTGGACCAGCCACGTCGGGATCGTCTCCTCGGAGCCGTCGTACATCGAACGACGGCGAGTGCGAGAGGCCGGATATCATCAAGAGTTCCTGTCCGGACCACGTTCGATAGCGGAGGCGCTGTCGGCGGTCCGCGGTCACTTCGAGACGGAACGGTACGTGCTCGTCGGGACGGACGAGACTGCCGGGGTGGTAGGGACGGTACCCGACTGGACGTTTCAATTAGTGACCGACGCTGCGGGCACTGCGGACTGGGAGATTGAGACTACGTCCTCAACTGGCGGCAACTGGCCGTAGCGAGATGAAAGAAGCTGAATATATAAAACGCTCGCCTGTCGCGGTAAGACAACTCGTTTGTAGGACTGGAAACTCGCTCAGAATATCCGCGAGTAGCGACCGGGAAATCAGAGAAACCGCTTGTCGGCCTGTTCTGATCGGATCGTCGATTCCGACGCATCGAGCCAGCCTGTCTCCACCTCGGACGGGATATCGAACTCGGGAACGAACGGTTTGATATCAAGCAATGGTGTCCCGTCGACGACGTCGATACCG
>JAQCNK010000203.1 GCA_028275075.1 Haloarcula sp.
GCGACGGGTGCGACCATGTTCGCCTGCGTCGAGCGGGTGCGGGAAGCCGGTGCTGCGAGCGTCGCTGCCGCGGTACCGGTCGGTTCGCCCCGGACTGCTGACGAGTTAGAACGGCGTGTCGACCAGCTTGTCGTCCTCGAGACGCCCCAGAGCTTCTCGGCTGTCGGGCAGTTCTATCGGGACTTCTCGCAGGTCAGCGACGAGGAAGCGATGGCGCTTCTAGAGTAGACGCTCGACGGTCTCTCTGACCGCGCGGGCGGCGGCCCGGACCGCCGAGAGCCGAACGTACTCCCGCTTTGAGTGTGCGACCGCGCCCACTTCGTCGGAGAGCACCCCCGGACCGAAGACGACGGTCGGGCCATGGTCGGCGAAGTAGGAGGCCTCAGTCGCGGCTTCGAAGGGTCGGACCGCTCCGCCGCTGGCGTTCTGTAGCGTGCGGACCAGCTCCGCGTCGTGGTCGGTGGCAAAGGCGTCGGGAAACGGCGTGTCCGGCCGGATGAGTTCGACAGCTACTGACATCGACTCCGGGAGCCACTGTGAGAGATGAGCCTCCAGCGCCTCGGGAAACTCGTCGCTGGTCTCGGGTGGCACCGAGCGGCGGTCGAACGTGATGGTACACTCGGCGGGGACCTGGTTGGTCGCCTCGCCGCCGTCGACCATCGACGGTGTCAGGATCGGGTGGCCGAGCGTCTCGTGAACGGCAGGGCCTTCCATGCCGTGCGGGTCGCTCCCCCCACCGTCATCCCGCTGGCGTTGCCCGCTCGACTGGTCCGTGGGATCTCGGTCCACGCTACTCGACTGTTCCGAGGCGCTGCGTGTCTCGTTATCGTCGTAGCTCTCCATCGCCTGCAGAATCGGCGCGGCGGCTCGAATCGCGTTGGCCCCGCTCCCGGGGTCCGCTGCATGGGCGCTCTCGCCGTGGATGGTGACGGTCCCCTCGAACTGGCCTTTGGCGGCGGTACAGACATCTAATCCTGTGGGCTCGCCGACGATGTAGCCGTCGGCATCGAGAGTGTCGGCGAGGTGGGCGCCTCCGGTTTGTGTGGTTTCCTCGTCGATGGACACCGCGAGTGTCACCGCGCCCTCGGTGGGCTCGACGGTCAGAAAAGCATCGACCAGCGCGGCGAGGGGCCCCTTCGCGTCACACGCTCCCCGGCCACAGAGAACGTCCCCGGTGAGGCCGCCGCCGGTTCCGTCGATTCGCTCATCACCCGGTGGTTTTTCGCGTCGTTCGTAGGGGAGATGCGGTGGGACAGTGTCGATGTGGGTGTTCAGGACGAGGTGGGTCCCGGTAGCGGTCGCGGCGGCCTCGTGATCGCTCGCACCCGTTGTCGCGAGGACGTTTCCCAGTTCGTCGACCGATGGCTCCGTACCCGCACGGTCCAGCGTGGCAACGAGCAGATCACGCATCGGTCCCACGTTGGTCGTCGAGTCGGTCTCGACGGCCTCCCGGTGGAACCGCTCGATGTCGAAGCCGACGCTCATCGCTCCATACGGGTGACATCAGCCAGCGTCTCGCGGTCGCGGACCACACGGGTCTCGCCGCCTTCGAGTGCGACCTCAGCGGGCCGTGGCTGGGAGTGGAACTGGTTCGCGAGTTCGTAGCCGTAGGCCCCGGCGTTGCCGATGGCGAGCACGTCCTCCCGCTCCGGCCGAGCGATGGGCCGGTCGGTACAGAACACGTCGGCGCTCGTACAGCACGGGCCCCCGACCGAGACCGGTTCTGCCTCGCGGTCCGGCGCAGCGACGTTCCTGATGGGGTGGTAGGAACCAAACATCGCTGGTCGGATGAGCGTCGCCAGCGAGGCGTCGACGCCGACGACGGTCGATGCCGGGGCATCTTTCACCGTGTTGACTTCGGTCAGAATCAGCTCGGCGTCGGCAACGACGTAACGGCCCGGTTCGAGTTTGACCTGTGCATCAAGGTCACTGACAGCGTCGCGGACCTTTTGACCGACGATCTCCATGTCGAGTGGCTCCTCGTCCTCCCGATAGGGAACGCCGAAACCCCCGCCGAAGTCGACGAACTCAAGCGGCGTCACGTCAGTCTCGACGGTACGGCCCATCTCGGCGACCGTCTCGATGGCGCGACAGTGATCGTCGAGATCATCGTGGAGGACGCCGCTGCCGGCGTGGGCGTGAACGCCGACGAGATCAAACCGCTCGGCCACGTCGGCGGCTACGTCGGGCACCTGTTCGTAAGGGATACCGAACTTGGCGTCTTTCCCAGTCGCCACCTTCTCGTGGTGGCCGGTGCCGATACCGGGGTTGATGCGGATCGCGACCCGGCCGTCGTAGCCGCGTTCTTCCAGTCGGTCGAAGGTGTCGCGGGCGCCGCCGGTTACAGTGAGGCCGGGGTTCTCCTCGGCCAACTCTATCGCGTAGTCGAGATCGGCATCCGGCGGGTTCACGGCAGTGTACTGGAGCGTGTTCGGCTCTGCGCCGGCCTGCACAGCGCGCTGGAGTTC